>CAISTO010000021.1 GCA_903888395.1 uncultured Bacteroidota bacterium
AAATTTATAAAATTCCCTACATTCGAATTTTTATAAAATCATGAAAAATCGTTACAGAAATAATTTACATTTTGCTTATTGCCTATTGCTTGTTTGCTTATTGCCAATTGCCAATTTGCTAAAAGCGCAAACCAATTATGCTAAAATAGTAAATCCTTTTATTGGAACTGGCGGACACGGACATACTTTTCCTGGTGCAGTAGCTCCTTTTGGAATGGTGCAAGTAAGTCCGGATACGCGCATAGATGGAAGTTGGGATGGCTGCAGTGGTTACCACGAAAGCGATTCTGTTATTTATGGTTTTAGCCACACGCACTTAAGTGGAACTGGTTGCAGCGATTATGGCGATGTTATGATTATGCCCATGATGGGTGAAGCCAGTTTTGATAATAAAAAATACTCATCCAAGTATTCTCACCAAACCGAAAAAGCAAATGCTGGATTTTACAGTGTCCATTTAAACGATGATGACATTGATGTGGAACTAACTACTACCACGCGTGTAGGATTTCACAATTATACATTTAACAAAGCAGGTAAAATGAATGTTATTTTAGATTTATTACACCGCGATAAATTATTAGATGGGAAAATAAAAATAATAGATAACAAAACCATTGAAGGTTATAGAAAAAGTTATGCTTGGGCTGCCGATCAACGTGTTTATTTTAGGATTGAATTTTCAAAACCTTTTACAGGAAGATCATTACGTGGTGACGGAAATGCGATGTTAACAGTTGGTGCATTTGAATTTGATGTAAAAAAAGGTGAACAAGTTTTTGTAAAAGTGGCTATCAGTGGGGTAGATGAAGAAGGTGCAAAAAAGAACATGCTAGCTGAACTTCCTCATTGGGATTTTAATAAAGTAAGAACCGATTGCGAAGCTTTATGGAACCAAGAACTAAATAAAATTCAAGTAAAAGGTGGCACTACCGACCAACAAATTATTTTTTATACTGCACTTTACCATTGCTTTATTCACCCAAGTATTTACAACGATGTAGATGGAAGATACCTTGGCCGTGACATGCAAATTCACAAAACAGATGGCTTTAATTATTACACCGTTTTTAGTTTATGGGATACTTTTAGGGCTTTGCATCCTTTGTTTAATATTGTGCAACGTGAAAGAAATTTAGATTTCATCAAAACTTTTTTGGAGCAATACAAACAAGTAGGTCGTTTGCCTATGTGGGAACTTAGCAGCAACGAAACCAATTGTATGATTGCCAACCACGGCATCAGTGTAATAGCCGATGCGTATGCAAAAGGAATAAGAAGTTTTGATGTAAATTTAGCCATAGAAGCTAGCATTAAATCAACTCATAATTTTAACAAATTTGGTTATCCTATTTATTACAAAAAAGGATTTTTAGCAATAGAAGACGAGCATGAAAGCGTTAGTAAAAGTTTGGAAAATGCTTATAACGATTGGTGTATTGACAAATTAGGAAAATTAAGCGGAACAAAACTTAACGATACAGTTGGAAGTTTTAACGGCTCAAATTGGAAAAATTTATTCAATCCTAAAAACGGATTTATTCAACCTCGCTCCAACGGTGGCTGGCTAAAACCTTTTAATCCAAAAGAAGTAAATAATCATTATACTGAGGCCAATGCTTGGCAATATAATTTCTTTGTGCCGCAAGATGTAAATGGCTTAATCAATGCCTATGGAGGCAATAATAATTTTGAAGCTAAATTAGATGAAATGTTTACTACATCGAGCAAAACTGATGGCCGAGAACAAGCTGATATTTCTGGATTAATAGGCCAATATGCACACGGAAACGAACCAAGTCATCACATGGCATATTTATACAATTTTATTGGTAAGCCAGAAAAAACGCAACAAAAAGTACATCAAATAATCAATGAAATGTATTCAAATCATACCAACGGCTTATCAGGAAATGAAGACTGCGGACAAATGAGCGCTTGGTATGTGTTTAGTGCCATGGGTTTTTATCCTTTTTGTCCTGGTGAAAACAAATATGCAAGTGCCAAATCAATATTTGATGAAGTATTGATTTTGGGTAAAAAGTTTAATTATGAAGAAGCAAAAATTGATACCGAAACTTCCAATTTGAATTTAGATATTGCTCCAATTATTGATGCTGAAAACAAAATGTTTAAAGATAGTTTATTGGTAAATATGTATTCATTAAATCCTGAAAAACCTACTGTATATTATACCATGGTTGCTGCTGATGAAAACCTATTAAAAGAAACGCCAATCAAAAAATTTACAAAGCCTTTTTATATAAAAAACTCCGTTAAAATTCATGTGCATTCAAACAATAAAATTGAAAACTTTTTGAATGAAGCTTATTTCCATAAAATACCAAATAACTGGACTGTAAAACTGAATTGTAAATACAATAAACAATATACCGCTGGTGGCGATGCAGGCATTATTGATGGATTGTCTGGTTACAAAGATTGGCGAAAAGGTGGTTGGCAAGGTTACCAAAGTCAGGATTTTGAAGCAGTAATTGATTTACAGGAAAAGAAAGAAATCAGTGAAATTTCGTCTAATTATTTACAAGATTCTCGCTCATGGATTTTACTCCCAAAAGAAGTGGAATATTATATATCCAACGATGGAATAAATTTTGAAAATGTTGGTACTTGGGCAGAAAATGTAAACTGGAAAACAGAAGAAACATTTACCAAAAAAGCAGTTTATAATTTACCCAAAAAAGTAATAGCGCGTTACATAAAAGTAGTAGCCAAAAACTATGGTGCATTACCCGAAGGACATCAAGGAGTTGGTGGAGATGCCTTTATTTTTGTGGATGAGATAGAAGTGAGGTAGTCCGTAGACGATAGTTAATGGACGATGGACCATAGTCGATGGACGATAGTTGTCGGTTGATAGTTGTCAGTTGATAGTTTTGCTATATGCTAGCAGCTAACTAAAAACCTTTCATGGTAAGGGCAATTCGTTTTCTTACCAAATCAACTTCCAATACTTTTACTTGCACTTGTTGCTGTAATTTTACTACTTGATTTGGGTCGGCAATAAATTTATCTGCTAATTGCGAAATGTGAACCATGCCATCTTGTTTTACGCCAATATCTACAAAACAACCAAACTTGGTAATATTGGTAACTATGCCCGGCAATATCATTCCTTGGTATAAATCTTCCGGTTTTTTTACATTAGCAAAACTGAATTGTTGAATCATTGCTCGTGGATCGCGACCAGGTTTTGCAAGCTCTTTTAAAATATCGTTGATGGTTAATAAACCCGCTGTTTCAGTAATATAGTTTTCTGGTCTAATGGTTTTCCTGATGGCTTCATTGCTAATCAAATCATTTACAGAACAAGCATTTTTCTTTGCCATTTGCTCCACAATTACATAACTTTCGGGATGAACAGCGCTGTTATCTAACACATTTTTTGCATTTGGAATGCGTAAAAATGCTGCACATTGTTCGAAGGCTTTATCACCCAAACGAGGAATTTTTTTCAACTGATTTCTGGAAGTAAAAGCACCATTTTCATTCCTAAAATTAATGATATTTTGCGCTGTTTGCGCACTTAAACCCGATACATAAGTTAACAAACTTTTACTGGCAGTATTTAAATTAACCCCAACTTGATTTACACAACTTTGCACCACCACATCCAAACTTTGTTTCAATTTATTTTGATCTACATCGTGTTGGTATTGCCCCACTCCTATTGACTTTGCATCTATTTTCACCAACTCTGCCAAAGGATCAGCAAGCCTACGGCCAATAGAAACAGAACCTCTCACTGTTAAATCTTTATCGGGAAATTCTTCCCTAGCCACTTCACTTGCCGAATAAATAGATGCACCATTTTCGTTCACCATAAATATTTGCGGTTCATTTTTAAATGTAATGTTTCTAATAAATTCTTCTGTTTCGCGGCCAGCGGTTCCATT
Organism: uncultured Bacteroidota bacterium; assembly: GCA_903888395.1. Taxonomy (GTDB): domain Bacteria; phylum Bacteroidota; class Bacteroidia; order UKL13-3; family UKL13-3; genus JAAFJM01. The sequence goes on from CAISTO010000021.1 coordinate 3,918, forward strand.
GCCTATGGCAAAAGCTTCAATATTATATTTTTCTACTAAATATATAATTTTAGCTTCCGCTTTTTGTACATCGCGCTGTGGTTCGTGAGGATGAATAATGTCGTCAACTAATAATTTTCCTTCTTCATTTAAACAAACCACTTTACAACCCGACCTAAAACCAGGATCAATAGCTAAAATTCGTTTACTACCCAATGGTGCTGAAAGCAATAATTGTTTCAAATTTTCAGCAAAAACGCTAATCGCTTCTTCATCGGCTTTGGATTTTGCTAAATTCCTAAATTCCGTTTCCATGGATGGAGAAAGTAAACGTTTATAACTATCTTTTATAGCCAATTCTATTTGATAACTGCTATCGTTATTCCTTTTTACAAAAATATATTCAAGTCTTTGAATGGCTATTTCTTCATCGGGTTCAATGCTTAATTTTAAAAAACCTTCTTCTTCACCTCTAAATACTGCTAACAACCTGTGCGATGGACAACGATTTAAAGGTTCATCGTATTTAAAATAATCTTGGTATTTGATTCCTTCAGTTTCTTTTCCCTTGGCTACTTTGGTGTAAACTACCGCATGTTTTTCAAACTGATTTCTAATGGTATTTCTGGCTTTTGAATCTTCATTAACCATTTCAGCTATAATATCTCTTGCACCTTGCAAAGCTTCCTCTTCGTTTGTTACTCCATTTTTCAAATAACGACTGGCTTCTATTTCAGGACTGTTATTATTTTCTTTCAATAACCAAATTGCCAAGGGCTCCAAACCTTTTTCACGGGCAATGCTTGCTTTGGTTTTACGTTTGGGTTTATAAGGTAAATATATGTCTTCTAATAAATTTAAGTCCCAACAATCTTGAATACTTTTTTCCAATAAAGGCGTCAATTTTCCTTGCTCTTTAATGGTTTCAATAATGGAAATTTTTCGTTTTACTAAATCGGTAAATTTTAAATTTAGCAACCTAATATTTTCAATTTGAACTTCATCAAGCGCATTGGTAAGCTCTTTTCTGTAGCGAGCAATGAAAGGAACAGTGCTGCCTTCATTCAATAATTTAACAGTAGCTATTACTTGTTTTTGTTGAATGCCAAGCTGATTAGCAATGATGGATATAAAATCGTTTTCGTGCATAAAGTGGCACAATATAGTAATTATGTTGATTGGATGATAAAATATTGAACGTAGGGGCAGACCCATGTGTCTGCCAAAATTTTAAAACAAATGGGACGTATTTCTTAAACAAAAAAAGGAACTAGTTTTTACACCAATTCCTTTTCTATTTCCATATAATTTATAACTTATAGTTTTACAACCCACCCAAATTTATCTTCAATTTTTGAAGTTTGAATATCGCTTAAGTTTTTATATAACCAATTTGAAACTTTTCTATTTTCGGCCGGTGGCAATTCAAAACGTTCATTTTTATAAGCTATGGTTTCAATTTTGGCTATTAATGCTGCCGTTCCAGTTCCAAAAGCGTCTGTTAATTTTCCTTCTCTTGCTGCTTGCGCAATTTCTTCTATGCTAATATGTCTTTCTTCTACATTATAGTTAGCATCTCTTAACATTTGAATACAGCTATCACGCGTAACACCTTTTAATATATTTCCGTCTAATGCTGGAGTAATTACTGTTTCTTCATTTAACACAAAAAACAAATTGGTAGTTCCCGATTCTTCTACATATTTATGTTCACGGCCATCAGTCCAAATGATTTGATCAAAACCTTCTTTTTTGGCTTCCATGGTTGGCAGCATACTAATTCCATAATTACCGGCAGCTTTTGCACTTCCGGCCATTCCATCAAAAGCACGGGTATATTTTTCTTCTACTTTTACTTTAATGGGTTTAGGATAGTAGCTATTTACTGGGCAACAAAAAATAATAAAAGAATAATTCATGCTTGTTCTTACACCAATAAAATCATCGGTGGCGAACATAAATGGACGTAAATACAATGAACTTCCTTCTTTGGTTGGAATCCAGTTTTGGTCTAATTTTACCAATTCACTTAATCCACCCATGAATAATTCTTCAGGAATAGTTGGCATTCCCATTCTTTGAGCCGAAATATTAAATCTTTCAAAATTAGCCAATGGACGAAATAATTGAGGATTTCCCTGTTCATCTTTAAAAGCTTTCATACCTTCAAAAATTGATTGTCCGTAATGTAAACTTGATAAAGCGGGAGAAAAACTAATATTTCCGTAGGGTAAAATCTCTCCAGTTTGCCATTCACCATTTTCATAATCAACTCTAAACATGTGATCTGAAAATATTTTTCCGAATTCTATATTATTAAAATCACAAGTATTGATTCTAGATTGAGAGTTTTTGTTAATTTTGATGCTTATTGCCATCTGTAAAATTTTAAAAAATGAACGCTAATTTAATAATTGAAAATTCTTTCATTGAACCATTATTCGATGAGTTTTTCGTGGTCAAAGAAAAACAAAATTCTATACAATACAAGTTCAGTGGAACCAACCAACAACGCTTTGTTTTATTGATAGATAAAGCGCTTAATAACAATGAAATGGATTTACTGAATAATATCATTCAAGCTGGCTTAAAATTAAACGTGAACGAAATGGCGCTTTTAAATATAAATGAGCAGGAAGCAGGTGCTTCAATAAGTGACGTTATATTAAGTTTGAAGCCGCTTAAAATGATCATTTGGGGCTGCGATGAATGGCTAACAAAAGAAGGTTGGAATATTCCTGCTCATCAGTTTGCCATTGTACGAAGTACACAAATATTAAAAGCGGAACATTTAATAAATTATGAAACTAACAAAGATTTAAAAATGCAACTTTGGAGTTTGGGTATTAAAAAAATGATTGGATAATGGAAATAATTTTTGCAAGTCATAACGAAAATAAAGTAACAGAAATAAGTGCGTTAATTGGAGCTGATTTTATTGTTAAATCACTCAATGCCATTGGCTATCATGATGAAATAATAGAAGATGGCGAAACGCTAGAAGCAAATGCATTGATAAAAGCAAGAACCATTTATAAAAAAACTAAAAGCAACTGTTTTGCCGATGATACCGGCTTATTGGTGGAAGCATTAAATAACGAACCGGGAGTTTATAGTGCGCGCTATGCTGGTGAACAAAAAAATGCCAACGATAACATGAATTTATTGCTTAAAAACCTTGCTGATTTTGACAATAAAAATGCACGTTTTGTTACTGTAATTGCTTTAATAATTGACGGAAAAGAATATTTGTTTGAAGGTGAATTAATAGGAAAAATTACCGATACTAAAACTGGTAAATTTGGATTTGGTTATGACCCAATATTTATTCCAAATGGTTTTAACATTTCATTGGCTGAAATGGATTTACAAGAAAAAAATAAAATTAGTCACAGGGCAAAAGCATTTGAAAAAATGATCTGCTTTTTAACTACTTACAAGCAATAAAAAATCTAAAACACTACTTTTTCTCTAACCTCAGTTGAGTGATATTTTTTATCACATCGTTATAAACACTGTCGAGCAGCTGAGGTTCTTCTAAATAGTAAGTATAATTATCGTTGAATTGTTTTTCTGTTATGTTATTTTTCTTGTAAACATATTCATAATGCCATAACATTGATTTGTTTAGGCTATCAATTAAAAATCCTTGTTGGTTAACACCCGCTTCCGCAATTTGAATGTCGGTTAAAATGTTTGCCATTTTAGTTCTATCAAAAAACGGATTTGGTTTTAAAGAATTATCCGTTTGGCAAGCAATTGTTGTAATAACTAATGCAATTAATGCATATTTGTAAATTGAATTTATCATCATGAGTATAGCTGCAAATATTGAAAAAATAAAACAACAACTAAGCCAAAATATTAAATTAATTGCGGTAAGCAAAACAAAACCGGTGGAAACCCTTATGGAAGCTTACAATTCGGGGCAAAAAATATTTGGTGAAAATAAAGTTCAGGAGCTTGTAGGCAAGTTTGAACAAATGCCAAAAGACATTGAATGGCACATGATTGGTCATTTGCAAAGCAATAAAGTAAAATATATTATTCCTTTTGTGGCATTGATTCATTCGGTTGACAGTGAAAATATTTTACTTGAAATCAATAAACAAGCCGCTAAAATCAATAAAATTCAACAGGTGCTTTTGCAAATTAGCATTGCCGATGAAGTAACAAAATTTGGTTTTGAAGAAGCAGAATTATTTAACCTTCTAGTAAAATATAAAAACCATGAATTTCCCAATATTGAAATAGTTGGTTTAATGGGAATGGCAACATTTACTGAAAATGAGGAGCAAATTGCAAATGAATTTGCAGGCTTAAAAAAACTATTTGACAATGTAAAAGCTACTTATTTTTCTTCACAGGAATCTTTCCATCAATTATCGATGGGAATGAGCAGTGATTATCAAATTGCTATTGCCAATGGCAGTAATTTAATTAGAGTTGGAAGTACTATTTTTGGTGGAAGATAACATTTGAAAATTCGAAATTCGAATAAAGAAATTCGAATTATTTTGACTGAACAAATTATAATTCATAAAGTAAATTGATTAATGAATATCTGTTTTCGAATTTAGGATTTAGGATTTAATTTTTTTTCTTTTTGCCCTGAAAGTGTGCAACAAAACTCACTGTACTCATTTGACACAATAAAACTATATTTGCCTTTTTAAAATCATCAATGCGCATATTATTAACTACGCTTAACGCCAAATATATTCATATCAATCTTGCCATCAGACTTTTGTTTGAGTTAAATAAAGATAAAAAAGGCTTGGAATGGAAAGAATTTACCATTAAAGAAGACAAAGCTGGAATTGCAGCTTTCTGCAAAGATTTTGAAATCATTGCTTTCAGTTGCTATATATGGAATATTCAGCAAACACTAGAAGTGGCACGTTTAATAAAAGCAATTAATAAAGACATAAAAATATTATTAGGCGGACCAGAAGTAAGTTATGAATACAACGATGTTATTGGATTAGATGAAGTAGATTATATCATTACAGGCGAGGGAGAAACTCCTTTTAAAGAATTTATCAATAGCTATCCAAACATAGAAAATGTTCCAAATTTAGTATTTAAAAAAGACGGAAAAGTGAAAGAAAACTTGCCCGCTCCCATGTTTGATTTAACTAATTACACCAACTTTAATCCTTATATAAACGATAAACCCGAAGACCTATACAACAAAGTTTGCTATGTAGAAACCAGTCGTGGTTGTCCTTATAAATGTGAGTTTTGTTTGGCTAGTTTAGACAATAAAGTACGTACACTACCAATAGACGATATCAAAACAAATTTGCTGTATTTGATGGAACATGGACGTGTAGTAAAGTTTTTAGATAGAACTTTCAATGTAAAAAAAGATTTCACCATTGATATTTTTAAATTCATATTGGCAAACCACAAATCGAATAATGTTTTTCAGTTTGAAATTACTGCCGATATTGTCCATCCCGATATTGTTCAATTTATTCAAGAACATGTTCCAAAAGGATTATTCCGTTTTGAAATTGGTATTCAAACAGTAAATCAACAAGCGAATTTACAAGTAAGCAGGAAACAAAATTTTGATAAAACCAGTGCAGTTATCAAAACGCTAGACAATAAAATAGAAATGCATTTAGACCTCATCGTAGGTTTGCCTTTAGATTATTGGAACGATATAAAATACAGCATTGAGGAAGTTTTTAAACTTCATCCACCGGAGTTACAATTAGGCTTTTTAAAGTTTTTAAAAGGAACTCCTATGCGCCATAAATATTTGGAGCACGATTATGTGTACGATCCACTTCCACCCTATCAAATTATAAAAAGTAAATATTTAAGCGAAGAAGAGCTTTTAAAAATTACTGTTTTAGAAGAAGCATTAGAAATTTATTGGAATAAAAAACGCGCATTTCATACCTTAAAATATGTTTCGAATAACTACAGTATTTTCGACTTTTTATTGGGTTTAGGAAATCTTTTTGCTAGCAAAAGTAATTTCCACAAACATGCTTTGGTAACGGTTTATGAAATCATCCATGAATATGCAAAAACTACTTTTCCAAACGATAAAATATTGCTTGATTTAATAGCAATTGATTATTATTTTCATCCAAATATTAAACCTAAAACTTTATTTATTGAAGAAATAGAAAGAGCCGAGAGAACCAATATGATTGAGCGATTACGCTTAAATCATCATAAATTCAGGTTCATTATTATTCCTATCAATTTTGATTTTGAAACATGGCAACAAAGTGAAACTTTAGTTGAAGGAAAGCACCATTTAATTTTCCAATATAATGGAACTTCAAAACCAGCTGTAATTTTTGACCAGTTGGAAATGGTGAATGTTTAAAAAAGGAAATATTAATTAAATTTAGAAATAAACACTAAATTTGTGCTATAAAAAACAAAACGATGAAATACATTTTAGAGATAGCAGAAAACAAATCAGACTTTGCTGAAGAATTTTTTAAAACAATTTCTTTTATAAAAAATGTAAAAGCGGTTCCATCTAATGAAATAACTAATCCAATTATTTTACAAAATATAGAAGCCTACGAAAAAGGGAAACTTAAGGCATCACCTTTATGCTTGGCAGATTTAAAAAAAATGCTCAATGATTGAGTTAGTTTTTATTCCAAAAGCATGGACTGACTTAGGTTGGTGGATGCAAAATGATATAAAATCTGTCAAAAAAATATACAAGCTTTTAGAAAATTGTTGTAAAACTCCGTTTGAAGGATTGGGTCAACCAGAGCCACTAAAGGCAAATTATAGTGGATATTGGTCACGAAGAATAAATTTGGAACATAGAATAATATATAAAGTTGAGGACAAACGAATCGTTGTAATTTCATTATATGGTCATTACCAAAATTAGAATAAACAACAAAACTTTTCCTTACAACAAATATTTCTTTTCTATCACAGTTCTGTGATGAATTTCGTGTCCTAATAACATGTAAGCAATGCTTCTTACACTTGCAGGATTATTATTGGCAACGCCCATTTTATCCCAAGCAGCATTTGCCAACGATTTTAGTATTTCAACAGTAGAACCTCTCACCATAGAAAACTCACGAACCATGTCGTAAATATCTCTTTTATCGGCCATGCTCGTTTCTACAAATACATTGTGGTCAAAGCCTGCCAAAGGAACTTCAGGATTACGTGCTATTGATAAAATTCTATATTGGAAAACTCTTTCGCAATCAATAATGTGTTGGAAAATTTCTTTTACAGTCCATTTATTAGCTTCATATTTAAATAATAAAGTTTCCTCATCTAAGCTAGTAAAAAGCTCAATGGTTTCCATGCTTTCTTTGTATAATTCGGTGTATAAATCTTCCGATTTTACTAAATTAACATAAGTAGCAATGTAAGGATTAAATAACGATAAGTCAGGTTTTGTAATTTCCATTGTGGTTTTTTTTCGAGCCGCAAGTTTAGCAAAAATTTCATTCATTTATTGCAAATTATCATTCATTTTTACGATTTAAACTTTACATGTAAATTTATTTTCAAACATTTAATAGTTTTTGTAAAATTTATAAAAACAATAACTATAATTACAAAAAAATACAAATAGCCAAATGAAAATACTTGATATAAAAACCATGCGCGGACCAAATTATTGGAGTGTACGCAGACATAAATTAATTCAAATGCGTTTGGATTTAGAAGAATTAGAACAAAGCCCTACCAATAAAATTGATGGTTTTTCTGAACGTTTAGAAAAAATGTTTCCTAGCATGTTTTCACATAGATGTTCAGAACAAGTAGCTGGTGGTTTTTTTATGCGTGTAAAAGATGGAACTTGGATGGGACATGTAATAGAACATATTGCACTTGAAATTCAAACATTGGCAGGCATGGAAACTGGCTTTGGCCGAACCCGATCAACCAGTAAAGAAGGCGTATACAATGTAGTATTTAGCTACATGGAAGAAAAAGCAGGTGTTTTTGCGGCAAGATCTGCCGTAAGAATTGCGGAAGCATTAATAGCTGGAACCGACTACGACTTAGGAAACGATATTCAAGAACTTAGGGAAATTAGAGAAGATGAAAGATTAGGCCCAAGCACCGGCTGCATTGTAGAAGAAGCCGTTTCCCGAGGAATTCCTTATATTAGATTAAACAGAAATTCATTGGTTCAGTTGGGTTATGGAATCAATCAAAAACGAATCAGGGCAACCATTGCCAGTACTACTGGCAGCATAGCAGTAGACATTGCCTGCGATAAAGAAGAAACAAAAAATTTATTGGGTGCAGCTGAAATTCCAGTTCCCAAAGGACGAATTGTTTATGGTGAAGAAGGTTTGGAAGCAGCTATTGAAAGCATCAAATATCCTATTGTTACTAAACCCGTTGATGGAAATCATGGCAAAGGAGCTACCACCGATATTAACAATTGGGAAGATGCTGTTAAAGGTTTAGAAGCAGCAAAAGTATATTCTAGAGGTGTTATAGTAGAAAAATTTATTTCAGGATTGGACCATCGTGTTTTGGTAATTAACTACAAGTTTGTTGCTGCCGCAATCCGTAAACCAGCATCGGTTATTGGTGATGGAAAAAGTACCATTGACGAATTAATTGACATTACAAACCTAGATCCACGAAGAGGATTTGGACACGAAAAAACTTTGACAAGTATCAAAGTAGATCAGTTTACTTTAGATATTTTAAAAGATAAAAACCTTACGTTAGAAAGTGTTTTACCCGAAGGTGAAGAGCTTTGGTTAAAACCAACTGCTAATCTTTCAACTGGTGGAACAGCTACTGACATTACCGACTTAGTTCATCCTGATAATATTTTTATGTGTGAACGCATTGCACGAATTATTGGTTTAGATATTTGCGGAATTGACATCATGGCTAAAACTTTAAGCGAACCGGTTGCTGAATCTGGCGGTGGAGTAATAGAAGTAAATGCTGCTCCTGGTTTCAGAATGCACATAGATCCAGCACAGGGTTTACCAAGAAATGTGGCAGAACCAGTGATTGATATGTTATATCCAATAGGAAGTTCAGCACGCATTCCTATCATAGCTATTACAGGTACAAATGGTAAAACTACCACTACCCGATTAATGGCTCACATGGTAAAAACGATGGGTTATAAAGTGGGTTACACCACTACCGATGGCGTTTATATTCAAAATCAAATGATGATGCGTGGCGATTGTACTGGACCAGTGAGTGCGGAGTTTGTGTTAAAAGATCCTACCGTTGATTTTGCCGTTTTAGAATGTGCTAGAGGAGGGATATTACGTTCAGGTTTAGGTTTCCACAATTGCGATATTGCCATAGTAACCAACGTAGCTGAAGACCATTTGGGATTAGGCGATATAGACACCATAGAACAATTAGCAAGAGTAAAAGCAGTAGTTCCCGAAAGTGTTTTACCAAGTGGTTATAGCATATTAAATGCCGACAATAAATGGGCAGCTCAAATGGCTAAAGGTTTAGCTTGTAAAGTAGCTTATTTCAGTATGGATGAAAATAATCCAATCATCAAAGAACATATAAATGCTGGAGGTTTAGCTGCTATTTATGAAAATGGTTATGTAACAATAAGCAAAGGAACTTGGAAAATTAGGGTAGAAAAAGTCATCAATATTCCATTAACATTTGGTGGAAAAGCATCGTTTAATATTCAAAATATATTGCCAACTTTAATTGCTGGATTTATCCGTAATTTTAAAATTGAAGACATGCGAATTGCATTGCAAACTTTTATTCCTAGTCCGGCACAAACACCAGGACGTATGAATATATTTAATTTTAAAAACTTTCAAGTAATGGTTGATTACGCTCACAACGCTGCTGGTTTTACTGCAATAGCCGATATGTTAAGTAAAATAAATGCAAAACATGTAGGAATCATTGCTGGTGTTGGCGACAGACGAGATGAAGATACCATTGGTTTAGGAAGTGTGGCTGCTAAAATGTTTGATGAAGTAATTATTCGCCAAGATAAAAATTTAAGAGGTAAAACCGAACAAGATATAATTGACTTGATGATGCGCGGCATTTCAGAAGTAGATGCTAACAAAAAAGTTACTGTAATTAAGAAAGAAACTGAAGCCATAGAATTTGCGATAAAAAATGCAGCAAAAGGCAGTTTTATTACTATTTGCAGCGATGTAGTTCCAGATGCTTTAGACCAAATTATGAAAATGAAAGAACAAGAAGACGAGGGTTTGGTTGAGTTTGGTTTGTAGCTAATTACAAAAAATTTATAAATTAAAAGGCTAGTTGAAATCATTTACAACTAGTCTTTTTTGTTTTACAAAATTCTATTTTCTATATTTATTTCAACCTCAAACCTTCTTTTATTAAATCCAATGATTGAATAAATTGTCTAAAAGTAACAACTTCTTCATCTTTCATTTTCCCCTTATCTAATAAGGTTGCTATTGCTTTATTTTGATACAATAAAAAGAATTTTTTAGTCTCTTTTATCATTATAAAATTATCCCATTTTTGAGTTGAGTTTGCTGATTCACTTGTTATTTGAATAGCATCATTGGTGAGGATGTAATCAAAATTTCCAAGCAACATTTTATTAGAATGATATAGTTTTTTTATTTGAATATATGTTAAAATTGGAGAGCCAATCAAGAATCCGGGAAAAATCAATATGAAAAAAATATTGTTTCCATCATATAAACTATCACTGGTTAAGAACATCACAAAATAGATTGCCATAGCTCCAAAAATGTAGTAAAATTTAGGTTTTTTATAAGTCAATTCAAATATTAGATTTCTATAATCTACAAAATTAATTTTACCACTAAATTTTATAGATAACGTGCCATCAAATTCAATAATTTTATTTGACTCATTTTTCTTAATTAATTTTATTCCTTTTAATATACCTAAAACAAATAATGTAGGAAAAATTATCAATGAAGCTATAATGGCAAAAATATTATTGGCTGTTAAATCAACTTCAGAATTAAACGTGGTAGAGAGCGAGTAAACCATGATACCAAAAACCATAAAAAACAACACGCATAATGTAATTAAACTCCAACCTAAAATTCTATTCATATTCTTTGAATTTATTAAAATTTTCCATTCACAAATACTGATTATTTATTCAATAAAGTATATATCTATTTGTGAGCAACGATAATCAATCAATTATTTTTAAACAAGTAACAAATAATTAGTTATTATAAAATTCATTATCAAAAATGAAAATTATTAAGTTAGAATTCATGAAAATTCAAAAACAAAAGAAATTACAAACTATTCCTATAAAACTGATATTCAGTATTTAATACAAAACTTGTATTTGAAATAAAAAATAATTTACAATGTAAATAAATTGTGGTTGCTAAAGTCTTAATTAAATATATTTTCGCATAAATTTAAAAACCTAAAATAATATGTATTGGACACTAGAACTTGCTTCATATTTAGACGATGCGCCTTGGCCAGCCACAAAAGATGAATTAATTGATTACGGAATTAGAAGTGGTGCGCCACTTGAAGTAATTGAGAATTTACAAGAAATAGAAGATGACGGAGAGCCTTTTGAAGGTATTGAAGAAATTTGGCCTGATTACCCTACTAAAGAAGATTATTTTTACAACGAAGATGAGTTGTAATATAAAAAAAGGAACTTTAATTTAAAGTTCCTTTTTTTATGCGTTATAATTTCTATTATTCGTAACCAAGAATTACTTGTTCATCACTGTTTTTTAAGTATTCCGATTGGTACTGATTTATTGGATCTTGTTTGTAATTATCTAAGTTTAGAGAATACTTTAAAGCACTTCCCATTCCTATTATCTTCACCAAATTTAGCTCCAACAAATGCACAAAATCGCGCTGAATAGTTTTGCGGTTACATTCAAACTCACTTACTAATTCTTTGGTACTTACAAAGCCTCTATGTTGAATAATATACATGATTAACTTTTGGCGTTTGTTTAAAATTGAATCATCAATTTCTTTCAATTTGTATCCGCTTTGGAACACAAAATTCATGATATTTTTTTGACGAGGATTTAGTTTTTCGTAATCAATTTGCTTACGGAAATACGATTGTAATAACTGGTACATGCGTGTTAATTGATTGGCATGTAACGACAATCCAAAAGCAATTTGTTCGTTTAAACTTTGTTCTTGAACTGGCGATTCTGTATTTTTATTTTCAAGAAAATATGCTAAATACTCATTTTTCTTAATATATAATTCGTGTTCTAAACTTAACAAACCATTTAAATCCATATTGTGTTTTCTTAACCAAAAACTTTGCAATAGTGAGGCAAATTTGTTTTTAGCTTCAGCAAACATTGGTAATGAAAGGATTTTAAAATGCAACATCCAACTTTGAATAATAGGATGAAATTCAGTATCACTGTTTAAAAATTCAAATAAATTTTCTAACTCAAGTTCCGATTCTGGATGTAATCTTTCTGGTTGTGAAAACGATTTATTATCAAATAAATTTGATTCTGATGATTGAAGCAATAAATCAGTAACCAATATTTTATGTAAATGATAAACCATTGAAATAGTCAACGGTTGGTTGATATTATCAAATAAATATTTTTCAGCTTTGTAAAATTGGTAAATAGCCGATTCAGCAGCACCCGATGGACGAATATTTCTGCTTATTATATATTTTACAGTTTTTATTTCTAATAAATTATGATCAATTGCATTGGCATAATAATTACGCAAAATAGAGCTATTCAACTTTTCAGTTTCAACAATTGCTTCAGGCAAATCAATAAAGTCAAATATTTTTTTCAACTCTTCATATTGATGTTGGTATTGTACAAATGCCTCATCAATGCTAATTGCTGCTTCGTATTTATTTATCAGTATCATTCCTACGAATATATAGCACTGATTTTCTCTTAAAAATGCAGTTGCAACCTCTTATGGTGGATAAACCTTGTTTTTAAATTAAATGATTTAAAAAAACAGCTAAATCCTTTGCCAATAAAGGATTTAGCAAATCATATCAAAATAGACATTTGTTTTTTTTACTGTGAATAATGAATTCAATTGCGACAATCAAACACAATTAATGTATAAATTTTAGCACTTTTATCTTCGTATATAAAGTATAATATTGCATTTTTATTTTATATAAATAATCCAACTTATGAATAATAATATTGAATCAGTTTTTACTGAAATTGGTGGTGTTTTTTTATCCAATGCAGAACAAATTAATTTAAAGCTAAAAGGCATCAAAGCCTTTGTTTTTGATTGGGATGGCGTATTTAATAATGCTGCAAAAAACGAAAACAAAAGTTCTACTTTCAATGAAGCAGATAGCATGGGAACAAACTTGCTTCGATTCAATTATTTTTTACATAACAATAAAATGCCTGCTTGCGCCATTATTTCTGGCGAAAAAAATGAAATGGCTTTTTACTTTTGTAATCGGGAACATTTTTCTTCTTCGTATTATAAAGTAGCCGATAAAATTATTGCGCTTGAGCATTTTTGCAAAGCAAATAATATCAATAAAAATGAAGTTTGCTATATGTTTGACGATGTGTTAGACTTAAGCATCGCAAAGGTTTGCGGCATTCGAATTTTGATTAATAGAAAAGCAAATCCTTTGTTTAAAAACTATGTTATTAATAATAATTTAGCCGATTATATCACAGCTCATGAAAGCGGAAATTTTGCTGTTCGTGAGGCTTGTGAAATGCTCATTGGTTTAACTGGAACTTATAATGAAGTGATGGAACACCGAACAAATTTTAGCCCAATATACAAAGATTATATTACCCAACGACAAGCAGCACCAACTACTTTCTTTACTGTTGAAAACAATAAAATAGTTGATGGTTTATAGACCATGGACCATAGTCGATGGACGATAGATTATGGTCTGTCAACAAACAACTATGGTCTAATTCCTAACTCAGCGGCAATAATTTTCATATACTCAAATGCCTCGTTGAAATCGTTTTTTATTTTTCCATCTAAAATAGCTTCACGAATATGGTTTTTAATGATACCAACTTCTTTGCAAGGTTGTAA
>CAISTO010000022.1 GCA_903888395.1 uncultured Bacteroidota bacterium
GCAACACTTTTTTCAAATATTTTTTCATCGGCCCAAAACTTTAATATTTCTTGTTCAAAAGCAGGAAAATCAAGTTTTTTATATTCTTTGTATTTGGTCATTTTAGTATAATAATTTACATAAAAACCCAATAAGGATTTTTAATAGTGGCGCGAAAATAACATTTGATAAAGCAATTATCAAGTAAGCTTGAAAATTAGGTAAATAAGTGTAGAAATTATTGAAAATAAATTGCTTAACTTTTAAAATAAAAAAAACTAAAAAGTTAAACTGAAACCTAAAGTAGGTAAAAACGGTAATTGATTAATTCGTTTATAATTCAAAATATCAAAGTAAAAAATATTTTCACGGTTATAAACATTTGTGGCTGCTGCCGTGACATTTAAAACCGATGTTTTACTAATTATTATTTTACGTGACAATGAAACATCTAACCTGTGAAAATAAGGCAACCTTCCCGTATTTATTTGTTCGTAATAAACACCTAAATTTCCATTTTGAACCAATGGATTTGAACTAATTCCACCTGCAAAATTTAACTTTTCATATAATCCTTGAGTTTGAGTAAAAGGAAAACCTGAACCAAAATTCCAACGTAAATTAGCGGTCCAAGCTGATGGATTAGCTTTGTTTCCCCAACTTTGATTTACCACAATATTAATATTATGTCTTCTGTCAAAATGAGGAACATATTCTCCTACCACACCATCATTTCTGGTAACATAGGTAAGCGAATAAACAGCCCAAATATTTAATTTCTTGTTTTCAAATTTCAAAGTAGCATCAGCACCATAACTCAAACCTTTTTCAGCTATGTAATCAAATTTATCCAAATCACTTCTATTGGTATTTGATTGATCATTTTCATAAATTTTATACCTATTGATACTAATAATTTGATTGAAATTTTTATAAAAAGCTTCAGAATTTAAACTTAACTTACTTTTATTATTATCTAAAATATCGAATTCAAAGCCAAAAACTCCATGCCAAGCAGTTTGAATTCTACTGTTCGTATTTCTTAAAGAACCATTTCTTGAAATATCGTCAGGACTTGATAAAAAACCGTAAAACAAATTTACCACATCTTGATCACTCACCGCACTGATTAAATTTTGAGAATACATTCCCGCTGCACCTTTTAATCTAAATGATGAATTCACATTGTATTTTGCACCAATTCTTGGTTCTATGCTACTTTCCGATAATGAGGCATAATAAACGGCTCTAATTCCTGGTTCTATTACAATTCTACTTCCTATAATTTTTTTGAATTTGATATATCCAGAAGCCTCCGTATTGCTGTTCTCTTGGTCAATATTTCTGCCAGTAGAATTTTTATAATTGTATAAAGTGTTAAAACCTACCACTTCAAATCCATATTTCAAATCGTCTTTTCCAAAATAGTTTGTAAAACCAAATAAAGCATTGAAACTATTGATTCCACTGGAACGTGGATTTCCATTGGCTTCTGTTAATTTTATACCATAATTGGAGAAACCAGCAGCTATATTAATTAATGTGCTACTTCCATCTGGTATAATTAATAAATTAGTACCAAAACTAACATTATTCCAATTGTATTTTAAATTATTAAACCTTGAATTGTCATCAAACATAAAACCAAAAAAGTTTGCTTTACTTCCGTTAGAACCTGAAAATGAATATTTACCATATAGATCATTGAATGAATATGGCAAACCATTTTCGGGATCAGCATTTTTATATAAAATAGGAGCGGTTTTATCTAAATAAGATGTTTTATAGGATATTACATATGATGAAGATCCACCACCATCAGTAAACTTTGTAATTGGAGCTTCTATATGAAACTTAGCCGTAATGGGATTGATACTGATTTTACCACTAAAATCTTTCCTATTACCGTCACGGGTACTTACGTCTATTACACCTGAAATTCTTCCACCATGCTGAACATTAAAACCACCTGCACTTACATCTGCTGTTTTAATTAAATCGGCATCAAAAATACTGAATAAACCAATGGAGTGAAATGGATTATAAATGATTAATCCATCCAACATTACTTTGTTCATTACCGGAGAACCACCTCTAATATATAATTGACCACCTTGGTCACCACTAAAATTTACTCCAGGCAAAACTTGAAGGTATTGAACCAAATCTGGCTCACCACCAAAAGTTGGTAAACGAGCTAAATCTTTTTGTGTAATTACATTGGTAGAAATATTTACATTTTCACGGGCTTTTTCTTTTTCCCCGCTAATAGTAACTTCATTGAGTTGGTTTTTCTTTTTTTCAACACTAAAATTTACTTGAATGGGTTCGTCAGAATTCACTTCAATTTTACGAGTTTGAGACTCATAGCCAATGAATGCAAAACGAACAGTATAGTTACCATATGGAATTTTTGTAATCACATAAATGCCATTATTGTCGGTTTGAACAATGGTATTAATTAATTCTAAAATTTTTATATTGGAAGAAATAATGGGTTCACCACTTTCTTTATCTACTACAACTCCCTTAATTCTACCGAATTGTGCAAATAATTGAAAACTTAAAAGTAATGATATGATTGTTAAAGTATATTGTTTTTTCATTTGTTAAAAAGTGTGGCGAATATAAAACTATCTACCAATGCAAAAAGTCATTTATTCATAATATTAATATTGTTGCTAAATTCGCAAAATAAAGAAAACTAAAATCAATGAAAAGAAGCTTTCAAAATGTAGTCATATTATTTGCCTTAATGGTTGTATTTACTTCATGTGGTGATGGTTGGAAAAAATATATTCCATTATCGGTTGATAAGGAATTAGGAATTCAGGCTCAAAATCAATATGATTTAATGTATAAAAATCAGATTTTACTAGAAAAAGATCACCAAGAATTATACGATAAAATAAATTTAATTAAAGAAAGAATCCTTAAATCGGGTAAAGTTGCGCATGCCAATGATTTTGATTGGGAGTTAAAAATAATCAATGATTCTGTTTTAAATGCTTTTTGTTTGCCAGGTGGCAAAATTTATATTTTTACAGGACTGATAAAATACTTAGACAATGAAGCACAATTAGCTGGTGTAATGGGACATGAAATAGCCCATGCCGATAAACGACATTCCATTGATAATATGGCCAAGCAATTGGGATTAGCAGCACTAATAAATTTAGTTTTTGGCGATGCTGGAAGTTTAATTGATTTTGCTCAAAACTTAATTGGATTAAAATTTAGCAGAGATAATGAGGCCCAAGCCGATGAATATGCTGTAAATTACTTATACGAAACAGCATATGATGCGAGTGAGGCAAATGGTTTTTTTAATAAATTAGAAAAAGACAATCAGGAGGAAGAAATTACGCCTTTTTTAAGTACGCATCCTGCACCTGAAAACAGAAAAGAAAACATGTTAGCTCATTGGAAATTATTAGGGGGAAAAGGTGGAGATAAAATGGAGGCTAATTACCTTAAAATTAAAGAATATTTGCCCAAAAACACTCAAAAAACATGGTAAAAATAACTTTAATACAATTAGGAAAAACACATTTTAAATTTGTGGAGGAAGGATTTGCAGAGTTTTCAAAACGACTTTCGCATTATTGTAAGTTTGAAACTAAAACATTTGAATTACCTACAAAACTTAAAAGCAAAGACGAAAATCAAACAAAAAAAGCGGAAGCAGAAATTATTTTAAAACAAATAAAACCTACTGATTTTGTAATATTATTAGATGAAAATGGTAAAACTTATTCATCAATTCCATTTGCTAAATACATTGAAAATTTAAGCGTGCAAAATGGAAGTATCGTTTTCGTTATTGGCGGAGCATTTGGATTTGACGAAACAGTATATAACAGGGGAAATGCCAAAATATCATTATCGGCATTTACTTTTTCTCACCAATTAATCCGATTAATTTTTATAGAACAATTATACCGCTGTTTTACCATTATTAAAGGAGAACCATATCACCATCAATAACATAAATTAGGTAAAATTTGCGTACTAATCATTAATGTATAGTTGCAAATCCAAATTACTTCATTTACATTTGACTATTAATTAAACAATACAAAAAATGAAAAAAATGCTAATTTTAGCTGCATTTGCAGCAATCACTTTTGTGACTAAAGCACAATCGTCAACTCCTACAACTACTACAAACATTGCTAATGAAAGTGTAACCGTAGTTTCTGATGACAAGCCAGTTAAAGTTGAAGAGAAAAAAGAAAAGAAAGCTTGTTGCAGTAAAAAAGAATCAAAAAGCTGCGATAAGAAAAGCGAAAAAAGCTGTGATAAAGATAAAAAAGATGATAAAAAATCTTGTTGCAGTAAAAAAGCTGAAAAAGCTGAACCTAAAACAGAAGAAGCTAAGTAGTTTTTAAATTATTGTACAATAAAAAAGCCCAATTTGAAATTTCAAATTGGGCTTTTTTATTGTTGGCTATAATTATTGTTTTGGAGCTTCTACTGGCTTTACATCACCTTTGATATAAAGAATAACGTTTGATTTTTTACCATTGCTCATTACTGTAACTGTTTTGTTAAAAGAACCAGGTGATGCTGCATTGTAGGTAGCTTTTACATAACCTTTTCCACCTGCTTTAATTGGTTCTTTTGTCCATTCTGGAGTAGTACAACCGCAACCTGCTGCTGCATTTGTAATAATTAATGGCTCTTTTCCTGAATTTTTAAATACAAAAGTATAAGATGCAGGAACTCCTTGTGGAATTGATCCAAATTCGTGTGTTTCCTTTTCAAAGGTAATGTCTGCTTGGTTTGGATTTTCAACTGCTGCAGGAACTGTTCCCGGAGTTGTTGATGTTTGAGCTTTAGCGTTAAAACTAACTAATGTTGCTATTGCAACAGCTGCTGTGATGATTAACTTTTTCATTTTTGTTTATTTTGTTTGTTTTTTATAATTTATGTTTTGACGTTTACAAATGTTATACCAAGTTTTTTAAAACCATTTCAAAGATAAGAATATTTAAATAACTAGTGCTTAAAAATTTCTTAACTTTTACAATAATTCTGTTTTTTTACAAATCAAATAGTGGCTAATTTGTTTTTACTAAAAAAAAGAATAGCGCCTGCAATTAATAAAAATATTGCCATAATTACATAAGCAAAAATAATATTATTACTCATGGAAAAAAATGATTGAGAAAACATAAAAATAAAAAAGCTCCGTGTTAATACATTGATTAAATTAAAAATACTACCTACCCTACCCATTAAATTATTTGGAATTATTTTAAACATATAAGTGAGTCGTAAAACCCTGATTCCAGCATTACAAAAGCCTAAAATGATACTTACAATATAAATTACTAAAATACTTTTACTTATGGCTGCTGCAATAAAAATAAACGCAACAACAAATGTTAATATGACTATTACTTTTACAATAGATGCTTTATCAAATAATTTATTAATAAAAAAACCAGCACTCAATGCACCAATGGCATAAATGGTGTCGGCTAAAGCAAATACATTGCCTTTGGCAAGCAAATGTTGTTTAATATAAGTTGGTAAAACTGCATGAATTTCCACCAAAAGCATGGCAAAAACCATGTAACTACTTACTCCAAAAATAAAAACATATTGGTTTTCTTTTAAATAAGTAAATCCTTTTTTCAATCGCTCAATGATGCCATGATTGAATTCTGTAATTTTTTTAATTGGCGCATATGGAATAAAATAAATCAACAATGCCGACAAAAAATAAGTAATTGCATCCATCATGAACACATCATAAATTTGCCAAGCTTTGATGCTTATTTCAACATTCAATATTTTGATGTCAAAGCCATCTAACAACATGGCTGCAAATCCTCCAGACAATATTGAAGTGGATTGTCCTACAATTTCTATGTTAGAATTTACCGATTTATATTGTTCTGGACTTGAAATTTCTTGTCCAAATGCGTATAAAGTTGGATAATGTATATTGTAATTAAGCATGGTAATGGCAAATACTGCCACTATTAAATAACTGGGCAAACCATGATTTAAATATCCGATGATGGCAATGGTAAAAATAAGTAAACCACATATAATGGAAGTAAATAAAAAATTATTTTTCCTGCTAAATTTATCAACTAAGGTTCCGGCATACAAGCCAAAAAACATGATAAAGAAAGTAAGTGCGGCATAGGAATAATTAAATACTTGCGAATTGTTATTTTTGGCAAAATACCAAGGAATGGAGAGCATGCTCACACCTTGAGCAAAACCACTAATGCCATTGGAAAAAAATAAAAGCAATAATGATTTTCTGTTTTCGTGCATGGCGTCAAAACTAATGTTTGCATTTGATTATATTTTGAAAATAGTTATCATTATTGTTTATTTGAATAAAATAAATGGCTAACAAATCAATAAAATTAACACCGCAACAAGCTTTGCTAAAAATGGCCAATTATTGTGCTTACCAAGAAAGGTGTCATTCAGAAACAAAAAACAAATTAGCGGAACTAGGAATTTATTATGAAAATGCCGATCAAATAATTGCTGAGTTAATTACTCAAAATTATTTGAATGAAGAGCGTTTTGCAAAAGCATATGCTGGTGGGAAATTCAGGATAAAAAAATGGGGTCGCAATAAAATAAAGCAGGAATTAAAGCAAAAACAAGTTTCAGATTATTGCATTCTGCAAGGTTTAAAAGAAATAGATGCCGATGATTATTGGGTAACTTTAAAAAAGGAAGCCAAAGAAAAATACGAAAAAGTAAAAGATAAAAATGTATTGATAAAAAATAATAAAACTGCCCAATATTTAATGAGCAGAGGCTTTGAGGCCGATTTGGTTTGGGATGTTTTAAAATTACTGAGATAATTATTTATCATTGTAAAAAATAATAGCATAAAAAGTAATAACTATGAATAAAAACAATTTTGATTTTTTAAGGTTTTTGTTTGCTTTTGTTGTTATCCTTTCACATATAATTGACCTTTCGTTATATCCTGATTTTTTGTTTTTAAAAAAATATTTTGATACCCATCTTTCCGTAACAGGTTTTTTTATAATTAGTGGTTTTTTAATTGCTGGAAGCTATGTAAAAACACAAAATATTAGAAAATATTTTGTAAAAAGAGCAAAAAGATTACTGCCTGCTTACTTATTTATAATTACCTTCTGTGCAATATTCCTTAGCATTTTCAGTAGCTACAATTTATCTGAATACTTTTTAAATTCAATGCTTTACAAATATTTTTTCGCTAATTTATTTTTTATAAACTTTTTACAACCTTGTTTACCTGGTGTTTTTCTGAACAATATTTTATGTACTATTAATGGCGCACTTTGGACCATCAAAGTAGAAGTAAGTTTTTATATTTTATTACCATTGATAATTTTATTGATAAACAAATTTGAAAAAAAAATAGCTGTATTCATTTCCATTTATATACTTGGGCTTTTATACATACTCGCATTGTATTATGCTAACTTTATTATACCTGAAAAAGAAGAATTTTTGTTAATTTTAAAACATCAACTTCCAGGATTTTTAACCTATTTTATTTCAGGAATAAGTTTGTTTTATTATTTTGATTTTTACATGAAATACAAAAACAAATTGGCTGTCATTTCTATCATTGTGTTTTCAATTGAATATTATTTCAATTTAGAAATATTAAGGCCAATAGCCATGTCGTTGTTAATATTATACTTTGCTTACGGATTTAAATTTTTAAATAATTGGGGTAAATATGGAGACTTTTCTTATGGAATTTATATATACCATTTCCCCATTATTCAATTGGTAGTAAGTTTGAATTTATTCCACAAATTCAATCCATTTCTAGTAGCATTTTCAATCATTATAACGGTATTCTTCCTAGCCTTTTTATCGTGGAATTTATTGGAAAAAAGGTTCTTGAAACGCGTTTAAATTATCAAAATTGAATTTGAAAAACTTTAATTAATTCCAGAAATTAATGATTTGTTATTTCTTGTGGCTTGTGATTGTGCTTGAATAACAAGGCGAAAGCAACAGCAATAACTAGCGCATAAATAGCAAAAGAAATCCAGATTGCATGCCAATCTTTATTGCCGTTTAAAGTAAAATAATGATCAATAACATAGCCACTGATTGAGCTACCTAATACTGCTCCAAAACCATTGGTCATCATCATGAATAAACCTTGCGCGCTCGAACGAATAGAATTATCAGTAGAAGTTTCAATGAATAATGAACCTGAAATATTGAAAAAATCAAATGCCATTCCATAAACCACACACGATAAAATAATCATCCACAAACCGCCTGAAGGATCGCCATAGGCGAATAATGCAAAGCGTAAAACCCATGCCACCATTGATATTAACATGACTTGTTTGATCCCAAATCGTTTGAGAAAAAATGGAATTGCTAAAATAAATAAGGTTTCCGATATTTGAGAAATGGACATGATGATGGTAGAATATTTAGCAACAAATGAATTACTGTATTCAGGAATTTTAGAAAAATCGGAAAGAAAAGTATCGCCATACATGTTTGTTAATTGCAAAGCAGCACCTAAGAACATAGAGAATATTAAAAACAATGCAATTTTATAAGTTCCAAAAAGTTTGAAAGCATCCAATCCTAATTTCTGAACTAGCGTTGCATTTTTTGAAATAAGTTTCTGTGGAGGACATTTGGGTAAGAAAAAAGAATAAATTCCTAAAGTAACGGCAGCAATGGCAGCTATATAAAACATATTTGCTGAGGCTTTATTACCAGAAATATTGGTAATCCACATGGCAATGATAAAACCAATAGTTCCCCAAACGCGAATTGGTGGAAATACTTTTACCACATCAAATTTATTATTTTTTAAAATATTATAAGCAATAGAATTTGACAGAGATAAAGTTGGCATGTAACAAAGCATTGCTGATAATATGATCCAAAAGAAGGAAGCTGGTGATTCAACTTGTGGAATATAACATAGCAACAAACCACCAATAATATGTAAAATTCCATAAAGTTTTTCTGCATTTAAATATTTATCAGCAATAATTCCAGTTAAGGCTGGCATCAAAATGGAAGAAAGTCCTAAGGTTGAAAAAATAGCCCCAAAATCATCAGCTTTCCATTGCTTGGTAGCAAACCAATAATTTCCAACAGTAATCAACCAGGCTCCCCAAACAAAAAACTGCAGGAAACTCATTAAAATAAGACGATTTTTTATGTTCATAAAGGTTTCT
This sequence comes from uncultured Bacteroidota bacterium, assembly GCA_903888395.1. Classification (GTDB taxonomy): domain Bacteria; phylum Bacteroidota; class Bacteroidia; order UKL13-3; family UKL13-3; genus JAAFJM01. The sequence continues at coordinate 9,183 of CAISTO010000022.1, forward strand.
TTTTAATTATTGAATTTATTTAGCCTACTAATATACTGGTTAAAATTATTTTCTTAAATCTATTTCATCTCTAATTTTTGCAGCTAATACATAATCTTCTATTAGCAGCGCATCATTTAATAAAATGTGCAAATTTTCAATTGAAGCTTTCGATAAATCATTTGGTGAATTAGCCCTAGTGTTCTGTTCAGGAATTTCCTCATTTAAACTTTCCTCATCGCTGGCATCTACAATAATTCCGGCTTCTTCCATTATATCTTCAAAAGTATAAATTGGGCATTTAAACCTAACAGCTAAAGCAATGCTATCGCTAGCCCTGGCTTCCATTTCTTTTACAATTCCTAATTGTTCGCAAATCAATTTTGCATGAAACACACCTTCGTTTAAACTATAAATTTGTACTTCTATTAATTCAATATTGAATTCTTTGAAAAAATTCAAAAACAAATCGTGGGTCATGGGACGAAAAGGAACTATTTTTTCTATTTCAATGGCTATTGCTTGAGCTTCAAAACTTCCTATCACTATTGGTAATCGTATATTACTATTTATGTCGCCAAGTATTAACGTATAGCTTCCACTTTTTTGTCCGCTACTTAACCCCAATACATTTAACTTTATTTTATCCATTTAATTGGTCCTATTAAAAAAAACAAATAAATTAAATATTTAGCTCATTGTACAAACAACTTATCAATATTAGTAAAGTAAATTGATTTGTTATGTGCTAAAATTACTACTTCACTGTGTATTATATAGCAAATGCTATAAATTACACATTTTTTAAAATAAATTATTACTTTGCGCTATTAAAATAACTAAAAAAATAGACGATTTTATATGTATAAATACAAAAACATCACTCGAATTTGCATATTAGTATTTTCAATATTCGTTTTCAATTTAAATTATTCACTAGCTCAAAATCAAACGCTTAGTTTGCAAAACATTGCAAAAATTAAAGTTGATGAATTAACGGATAATGAAATAGCAGAATTTTGGGAGAAAACTCAAAACAGTGGTTTAACGCTTTCGCAATTAGAAAAAGAAGCTAAAAACAGAAATGTTCCTGCTGATGAAATTATAAAATTAAAAGAAAGAATTAACAATTTACAGGCTACCAATACCCCAACAAAACCAAAAACCACCAAAACTGGGGAAAGAAAAAGTACTTCAAAAACCGATGGTAATTTACAACAAGAAAAAGAGCGTTCAAAAATTTTTGGTGCTGAATTGTTCAGCAATAAAAATTTAACGTTTGAGCCAAATATGAAAATGGCTACTCCACAAAACTATCAAATTGGGCCAGATGATGAATTAATCATTGACATTTATGGCTATTCGGAAGAAACCATGAATTTAAATGTGAGTCCTGATGGGAATATTCGCATACCATTAGCGGGAATAGTTCAAGTTTCTGGTTTAACAATTGAGCAAGCAAAAGTGAAAATTATTCGTGCCTTATCACAAATATACGAACGAATAAACACCGGTGAAACCAAAGTAAACATTACACTTGGAAATATTAGAAGCATTAAAGTTTTAATAGTTGGGGAAGTTAACTTACCCGGAACCTACACTTTACCTTCATTGGCAACAGTATTTAATGCACTTTATGCATCGGGAGGACCAAATGAAAATGGATCAATGCGTAATATTAAAGTAATTAGAAACAACAAAGTAATCGTTACATTAGACATTTATGACTTTATGTTAAAAGCGGAGACTAAAGGAAATATTAGGTTACAAGATCAAGATATTATAAAAATAAATCCATACGAAAACAAAATAGAAATAAAAGGCGAGGTAAAGCGTGAGGGCTTTTTTGAAGTTCAAAAAAATGAAACTTTAAAAGATGTGATCAATTTTGCTGGTGGATTTACCAATGATGCATTTAAGGAAAGAATAAAAGTAATAAGAAACACTTCCAAACAGAAAAGTGTGGCCGATATTCAACAAGAATTATTTGGCATGTTTAATCCAAAAAGTGGCGATGAATTTCAGGTTGATAAATTATTGAACAGGTACGAAAATAGGGTTCAAATAAATGGAGCAGTATTTAGACCAGGAACATATGCCTTAGAAAGTGGATTAACAGTTTTGAAATTAATTAACAAAGCTGAAGGTTTAAAAGAAGATGCTTTTACCACCAGAGCCATTATTTACAGGTTAAAAGAAGACAATAGTTTAACCATGCTATCTATTAATTTAATAGATGCAAAAGATGGAAAAGTAGCTGATATTTTATTACAAAGAGAAGACATTATTCAAATAGCATCGAAGCTTGATTTAAAAGAAGGTTATAATGTTACCATCAATGGACAAGTGATTAATCCAGGTTCATTTTCATATGCTCAAAATATGAAAATAGAAGATTTGATCATAGCTGCAGGTGGATTTAAAGAAGCAGCATCATTTAGCAGAGTGGAAGTTTCACGTAGAAAATTTGATGTAGATAAAACCAAAACAAATACGGAGATTGCCATTGTTAAACAGTTTGATTTAGATAAAGATTTAAAAGACAATGCCTCTTTGAAATTTGAATTAGAGCCTTTTGATATTGTAAATGTATTTACGCAGCCAGGATATGAACCGCAGAAAAATGTAACGATAGAAGGTGAAGTGATTTATCCTGGTAAATATACATTGGAAAAAAACAATGAGCATATTTCTGATTTATTAAGGCGAAGTGGTGGCTTAACTGCTTCTGGCTCTATTGATGGAATAGTTTTATTAAGAAAAAAAGATAAAAATGTAGTAGAAAACTTAATAAAAAACAACAAATTGAAAGCATTGCAAAAGCAAAGTAAAGACACAGCTGATGTAAATGATCAAATACAAAATTCTGAAAATGAAGATTACGATATTGTGGGTATTGATGTATCAAAAATTTTAAAAAAACCAGGTTCTAAATCTGATTTGCTTTTAAGAGAAGGTGATTTGTTAAAAGTACCCTACGTAAAACAAACTGTTTTGGTAAGTGGCGAAGTATTATACCCTGTAAAAGTAAATATTAACAATGCAAA
>CAISTO010000023.1 GCA_903888395.1 uncultured Bacteroidota bacterium
GGGAAATGACGTGTATATTGCGCCAGAAGCTGAATTAAATGACGGTATATTAAATGTCAGTATTTTAAAACCCTTTACAAAATTTGCAATTCCTTTAATTGGTATAAAATTGTTTTCAAAAAAAATACACACCTCTGTAAAACTAATTTCCTTAAAAGGAAGAAAAATTGATATTGAATTTATGGGAGAATTACCAGTTCATTTTGATGGGGAACCAATAATGTTGAAAGAAAGATTGTCAATTTCGGTATTACCAATGTCTTTAAATATCGTTTGTTAATTTTTAATAGAAAAATGCTATTTTCTATCCAAGGAATAAATGCCATCAATAACTAAAATAAAAGCGGCACAAATTAATTCAACATTCCCACTAACTTTTCAACCGTATAATCTATTTCTTCTTTTGTATTGTATTTGCAAAACGAAAAACGGACAGAGGCACGAGATACATCAGTACCAATACCTCTTAACACATGCGAACCTTGATTACTGCCACTGCTACATGCGCTTCCGCCACTAGCAGCAATACCCATAATATCTAAATTAAAAAGTAACATTTCAGCATCCGGATGAGCTGGGAAATGACAATTTAAAACGGTATATAAACTTTTTTCGTTAGAAGTTTCTCCATTAAATTCAATTCCTGGAATTGCTTTTTCTAACTGCTCCTTCATATAGTTTTTTAAACCTTGAATGTGAGTAATGTGTTCATGCATTTCAGTGTAACAAATTTCTAATGCTTTTGCTAAACCAATAATGCCTTGAGTATTTTCAGTGCCACCGCGCATATTACGCTCTTGTGCTCCACCATAAATCATAGGTTGAATTTTTATCGCATGATTCACATATAAAAAACCAACACCTTTTGGACCATGAAATTTATGCGCTGCACAGGCAATAAAATGCACTTTTATTTTTTGTAAATCCATAGCATAATGCCCCATTGTTTGCACGGTGTCACTATGAAAAACAGCATCATATTTTGCGCAAATTTCACCCACTTGTTCAAGTGGCAATAATGTTCCAATTTCATTATTAGCATGCATTAAACTCACAAAAGATCTTTCATTAGTTTTTAAAAGTTCTTCTAGGTGGTTTAAATCAATGTTGCCTTTAGAATCTAAATTAACCCAGCTTAATTTTATTTTACCTTCTTTTTCTAACTGTTGTAAAGTAGTTTCAACCGCGTGATGCTCAATTTTACTGGTAATAGCATGCCTTATTCCTAACGAATGAATACTTTGATTAATTGCCATATTATCAGCTTCAGTTCCACCAGAAGTGAAAAATATTTCAGCAGGACTCACATTTAATAATTTAGAAACTGTTTTACGAGCTACTTCAATAGCTGAACGGGTTTTGCGCCCAAAAGCGTGAATAGATGATGGATTGCCGTATTCTTCTCTCATGTATGGTAACATGGCGTCTAATACTTTCTCGTCTAATTTTGTTGTAGCGGCGTTATCTAAATATACTTTCATTCTCGTTTTTAATTTCTAACCGCGAAGGTAGCAAAGTTTTTTCGCAAAGGTCGCAAAGTTGTTTTTGTACTTTCTACTATTATCAGATTCTTATTTGTCAATCCGAGCGAATTCGAGAACTAGTTTTGCATCTCGACTTCGCTAGATATGACAAGGGAACTAATTCTTTATAATCTCTTTAATATCTTCAATTATTTTTTTTGCTAAAGCGTCAGCAGTGCTAATACTTTCACTTTCACTATAAATTCTGATAATAGGTTCAGTATTTGATTTTCTTAAATGAACCCATTCTTTATCAAATTCTATTTTAACACCATCAACTGTATTTACAGGTTGATTAGAATATTTTTCTTTTACGCTTACTAATACTTTATCTACGTCGATTTCAGGTGTTAATTCAATTTTATTTTTCGAAATATAATAATTTGGAAAAGACTTACGAAGCATAGAAGTTGTTTTTCCGTATTTAGCTAAGTGCGTTAAAA
>CAISTO010000024.1 GCA_903888395.1 uncultured Bacteroidota bacterium
GCTTACAAAATCTGAATTATTATTCATCGCATTATTATTAGCAGCAGCAGGAATACTAGGCATTTTTCCTTTTTTTGAAGTTGTTACATTTGCCATTGAAATTGCTTTTTGAATTACATTTTCTTTGCTTCTAAAATCATCCTTTCGAGCAAGTGAAACGGTATCGTATTTTGCAGCGGCAGCAGCTTTAAACTCCATTTGAGGCTCCTCTGATTCCATACTTTTAACCATTTCCAAATCAGCTATACTTTCCACTTGTGGAATACTTACTTCTTCCGTTTTTACTTTTGTAGATTTATAAACTTCTGCTAGGTTTTTATCTATATTATTTCCTTTTATTTGTGGCAGCACATAATTATAAATAGAATCTTTTTGAGGTAATTCAATTTCGCTTTTTGGACCAGGTTTAAGGGTTTCTTTAAAGGCAATTTCTTCTTTAAAATCTAACGCATTGTACCAAAACAATCCAACACTAATGAACAAAATTGCAGCTGCACTCCAATAATAAATCAAAGGCCTTGTTTTGTTTTTTTGCTTAATAAGTAAATCAACCTTATTATTCACCTTATCAATCTTATCAACTAATAACTTTGATTCAGGCATTGTATCAATTCCTTCTTTTACATCCGCACATATTTCGCATGTTTTCACATGATTGTTCATGTAAATGAAGTCGGCTTGGCTAATGGTTTTATTAGCGTAAGCTTCCCAAATTGTATTATTTAAACAAGCTAATGTATCCATAATAATAAGGCTAAACCCATTGTTATTCCTTTTTGTTCCAATAGTATTTTCAAATTTCTTTTGCCATTTTGAATATAACTTTTCACTTCATTTTCGGTGTATCCAGTTTGTTTCGAAATTTCTTGATAGCTTTTTTGTTTCAAGAAAAATAATTCAATGCACTCGCGTTGTTTATCTTTTAACTCAAATATGCTTTGTTCCAAAACTTGCAATTTTTCTTCCTTTTCGTGTTTGTTATCATCATGATTCAAAACGTTTGACAATTGCATAAACAAATGACTATTTTCTTCCTCACTTTCGTCAATACTTACTAAAACATTGGGCTTGCGCAAAAAAATTAAACAATGATTTTTACAAACTGTATGCAACCAACTTTTAAAATTGTTGATTTGATGCTTTTGTAAATCATTAAATAGTTTTTCAAAAATGTTCATAGTTGCATCGTGAGCAGCATCATCATTTTTCAAATATTTCATACAAACAGCATAACACATCAATGAATGGCGTTTAAACAGTTCGCCCACCACCAAATTATTTTTGGTGTTTTGATAATTAATTACCAAGTTTTCATCGCTTTGTGTTTTTAAATCTATCAACAAGGAAAACAAATATTAAATTTTTTATGGAATAATGGAACTAAATGTTTCTAACATCCATAACCAATTAAATTATATAGCTATGAAATCGATTTTTTTTAGTGCAGCAATTTTCATCAATGCAAGTTTATTTGCTCAAAATTTAAAACAAATTAAAGCCAAACTTCAAAAGGCAACTGTTTATTTACAAGGAGCACATTTGTATTACAACGAAACAGTGAATTTAACCCAAGGAATTAACGATATTGTTTTTGAAAATATATCGCCAAGTATCAATATTACTTCGCTGCAAGCCAATAGCAAAGAAGGAACGGTAATGGAAGTGAGGCATTTTGTTAAGTACAAAGAAAGACCAGCAATTACCAAAAAATATGAACTAGAAATTATGCATGTTTTAGATTCATTGGATGACACTAAGTTTTTGGAAATAGAAATTAAAAACAAACTTATTGTAATTTCTACTGAAAAGAATTTACTATTAAATAACAAACTCATGAGAGGTGAAATGTTTAAAGATTCATTGGCCTTGTTAAGTGCCACCATGGTTTATTTAAACCAACAACTAAATTCCATATATGAACAAGAATTAAGAATTGAAAAAGCAAAAGCTAAGTTGGAAAAAACAATTGCAAAGCTCAATGAACGTTATCAATTCTTATTAAATTTACAACAAAATAATGGCGATGAAAACACCGAAAACGAGCAACCGATTAATCAAGTGATTGTAACAGTTTTTGCGGAAAATGCCATGCAAACACAAGTTAATTTTAACTACTTAATTTTAAATGCCAATTGGGTTCCGCAATACGATTTACAAGCATCAACCATTACCAATAATTTTCAATTAAAATACTATGCCAATGTAACCCAAAACTCAGGACTGGACTGGAAAAATGCTAATTTAACTTTAAGTACTTCTAATCCAAATGAGGCTAATTCTAAACC
>CAISTO010000025.1 GCA_903888395.1 uncultured Bacteroidota bacterium
CACAAACTTTTAGTTTTGCAAAAACTACAACTGCCCCAATACAAATTACAGTAAGCTACTCAATTGAGCAATTGATAAACTATGGAGCATCGTTAATTACTTTTTTTGGGCATGGTTCAGTTACCGGTTTCGATCAAGCAATAGATGATCCTTCTGTATATAACAATCAAGGTAAATACCCATTATTTTTAGCAAACTCTTGCTATTCGGGAGATATTCATATTGCAAATACAACAAGTACTAGTGAGAAATTTACTTTAATAGATAAAAAAGGAAGTATTGGTTTTATAGCATCTTCATCTGCTGGTGTTGTAAATACATTGTATTATTTTTCTGAAGAGATTTATAAATCACTTGCATACGAAACCTATTACAAAGGAATTGGTGATGCCATAAAAAACTCTGCCTTTAAAACATCATCATTCAATAATCAACTTCAAGATATTACAAGTTTAGAAATGACTTTAGAAGGTGATCCTTCTATAAGATTAAATGGTTTTGCAAAGCCTGATTATGAAATAAAAAATTCGAGCGTTTATTTTAATACTAGCGCCTATTTAGATTCTATTGGAATAAATGTGGTTATTAAAAATAATGCAAAAGTAGTTCATGATACATTTATTGTAAGAGTGGAACATTACTTTCCTAATGGTGACTCTGCAGTTTATTTAAGGCGAATTAAAGCACCCTTTAATAAAGACACCCTAAGTTTTTTTGTTGCCAAAGATTATTCAAAACATATAGGCTTAAATCATTTTAATGTATATATAGATGCATATACCGAAATTGATGAACTATTCGAAATCAATAATTCAACCAATGGCTTTGTTGATTTATTTATACCTGGCGGAGATGTGGTTCCGGTATTTCCATATAAATACGCTATAATTCCAAATACTTCTCAAATTACTTTAAAAGCTACAACAGCAGACCCTTTTTCGGCATCAACTAATTACAAAATTCAATTAGATACAAATGATACATTTACAAATCCAATAAATTCAACTGTAATAAATAGTGTTGGTGGAGTTATTAAATGGACTGTTAATTTACCTTTTGGGGATAGTACTGTTTATTTTTGGAGGATATCAAAAGATTCGATTTTACCAACGGACTATACAAATTGGAGAGAAAGTTCTTTTCAAGTTTATGGGAATAAAAATGGTTGGGGACAATCTCATTTTCATCAATTTAAAAATGATGCTTACCAATTTGTAAAATTTAAAAGGGCTGAACGAAAATTTGATTTCCAAAATACCAAAAGTTCAATTTCATGTCGTAATGGGTTTTATTCAGTAATTCCATGGACTTCCATTCGGTACACCTTAAATAATATTGAAATGCATTTATTAAGTTGTTCATTTAATGGCTGGACTGTTGCCATTTTTGATTCTACCTCTGCACAACCAAAACAAAGTATATCACCTTTAGCTCCAAACTCAGGATATACTGGCGCAGGTAATTGTCATTGCTATGGAGATAGGCCATTATATGCATTTGATTTTGGCGATAATACTTTTTGTGGAGCCACTCCTTCGTGGACTTTAAATTTATTAAACTTTATAAATGCCCAACCTATTAACACAAAAATACTAGCTTATTCTATTCAAAATCATAAATCTAAATTATTTCCACTTGCATTACAAAATGCCTTTAAAAGTTTTGGTAGCCAGTATATTGATGTTGTTGAAGACACTATACCGATTATTATTTATGGAAAAAAAGGCATGTCTCCTGGCCAAGCGAATGAAGTTATTGGTGCCTCATCAAAAGATATTTTATTACTGAATGACTCTATTCAATCAAATTGGTCAAATGGGTTTATTGCATCAGAAATAATTGGCCCTGCAACTAAATGGAATAGTTTACATTGGAGGCAGGAATCTTTAGAGTTTCCAAGTAAAGATAGCATTGTTCTTAAACTCATTGGAATTAAAACAAATGGTGCAAAAGATACTTTAGTAACTTTCTCAAAAGATAGTACTGATATTTATGATTTATCAAACTATGTGTCTGCCACCACATATCCAAAACTACAATTAATTGCATTCATGAGGGATGATGTATTTAAAACATCTGCGCAACTAAAAAAATGGCAAGTGTATTA
>CAISTO010000026.1 GCA_903888395.1 uncultured Bacteroidota bacterium
GTTGATAATCAATCGCCAGGATTGAACTTTAGTTTAGGAAATTTTTTAGGCGCTTCAGAACTTGATATTCAAAAAGTAGATTTAGTAGTAGGAGCAAGTTCTGCATATTACGGACCAAATGCATTTAATGGTGTTATAAACATGCAAACCAAAAATCCATTTTTATACCCTGGTTTAAGTGCTCAAATAAAAGTAGGTGAAAGAAGTTTAACTGAAACAGCCATTCGTTGGGCAAAAGTGATAAAGAATAAAGCCGGTGAAGACAAATTTGCCTATAAAATAAACTTGTTTTACATGCGTGCCAATGATTGGAATGCTACCAATGATAACGCCACTTCGCAATCACCTGTTGGCATTAATAACCCAGGTGGTTACGATGCTGTAAACCGTTATGGCGATGAATATACCAGCCGAATTTTTTATACCCCTCCAACCAATGTATTGGATTTAAATAAAGGTTACTATTTAAGAAATGGTTATAACGAAAGTGATTTGGTAGATTACAATTCAAAAAACTTAAAAATTGGCGCTGCTGCGCATTATAAAGTTACCAAAAATACTGAGTTAATTTACACCACAAACTTTGGAACAGGAACTACCGTTTACCAAGGTGAAAATAGGTTCAGCTTGCGTGATATTTTGTTCTTTCAAAATAAATTAGAACTCAAAAAAGAGAATCGTTTTTTTGTAAGGGTTTATGCCACCAACGAAGATGCTGGAAACAGTTATGATGCTTACAATACTGCATTGCTGATGCAAAAAGCAGCTAAAAGCGATTTGGATTGGGGAAAAGATTATAATAATTCTTTGACTCAAAATTTATCTGGTGAAATTGAAAATTGGTATGCAGCAAATTCTGGGCAAGGAATAAGATTAGATACCATTCCTGCAAACAAACGTTTGAGCTATATTGACAACTATTGGAAAAATAATTTTGCTGATAAAATTGCCAAATTTCACACCACTGCTAGAGATGTAGCAAATGCCGCTGGTGTTAATTCATTGGAAAGGTTTGCTCCTGGAACTGCTCGTTTTGATTCTGCTTTTAAATCCATTACCAGCTTAAACAATACACAAGGTGGTTCACGTTTCTTTGACCAATCGGCCTTGTACCATGCTGCTGCTGAATTTAAATTCAATACTGACGAAATTTACAATAGCAAATTAAATTTAGATGTGATAGTTGGAGGAAATTACAGAATTTATGTGCCGTTTTCGCAAGGAACAATTTTTAAAGATGGAAACGAAATGATTACTTTATATGCCAAAGATTCATTGGGAAATATTTTGAAGCAAAAAAGTGATGGAAATGACTCAATCATTGGCAAAAAAAGTAATGGGTTTACTCAAATTACCAACCAAGAATTTGGTATGTATATTGGTTTTGAACGCAAATTTTTAGACAATAAATTAAAAATGAGTGTAACAAACCGAGTAGATAAAAATCAAAACTTTAATTGGCTGTGGTCGCCTGCGGCAACAATGGTTTACACCAAAAACAAAAATGTATTTCGCTTTTCACTTTCATCGGCTATACGCAACCCAACACTTACCGACCAATACTTTAATTTAAATGTAGGGAGAGCCACTTTATTGGGTAATTTAAATGGTTTTAAAAACCTAATTGCCATTGATACTTTGATTGATATTTTTAATACAAATAGGTTTACATCAACAGGAGCTGACAGACTAAAAACAGCTGCTTTTGATATAGAAGCCATTAGACCTGAAAGATGTAAATCGGTAGAGTTTGGTTATAGAGGAAATATAACTGAAAAAATATTTGTAGATGCCAGTTATTATTACAGCTGGTACACCGATTTTTTAGGCTATAAAATAGGTGCGCAAGTAGTTTGGGATAGTTCTTCTACTGGTTTGTATCCACTATTCCCTAATTCGGTAAATGTATACCGAGTAACCACTAATTCTAAAGATGAAGTAACCACACAAGGATTTACTATTGGTGTAAATTATTATTATAAAAACTACTTAGGCTTTTCGGGAAATTATAGTTGGAATAAATTAGACCGTGGAAATAGTACAGACCCAATTATTCCTGCATTTAACACGCCAGAACACAAGTTTAATTTGGGAGTAAATGGCCGCGATATTGAGTATTTTAGCAAAAAGGAAAAATGGGGTTATGGCGTTAACTACAAATGGCAAGAAGGATTTTTATTTGAAGGTTCTCCTCAATTTACTGGTGTAGTTAACTCGTATGGTATGTTAGACGTGCAATGGAACACCAGCATTTCAAAGTTAAATGCAGTGTTTAAAATTGGTGCAAGCAACGCTTTAAATAGTTTGATTTATCAAGTTTATGGAGGCCCTTCTGTTGGACGAATGGCTTATGCCTCCATTACTTTTGAATTGAATAAATGGAAATAAGAAGAATAAATAAATTTTAATAAATTAAATCCTTTTATAATGACTCTTTTTCCTGTTTATTTTTAGCTAAAAAATCTTCTTTTGCTTGCTCAAATTCGTAAATAATA
>CAISTO010000027.1 GCA_903888395.1 uncultured Bacteroidota bacterium
AAAAAAGGGTTTCAAAGCTTCAATTAAAACCATTGGAGCCATCGTCAGTTTATTGGTTTTCATATCCACATTTACCAGTTCTACTTCCGCTTTTGTTAGTAATTCATTTTGCTGATTGTATATTTCAAAATAAAAATGAATGCGCACTTTTGGCATTACTTTTAGCATGGTAACTATTGTTAATTCGTCATCGTAATATGCCGATTTTAAATACTTACAATTCAAACTCAATACAGGCATCATTATGCCATTATCTTCAAAGCTTTTATAGGTTAATCCAATTTGTCGCAAAGCGTCTGTACGCCCTATTTCCAAGTATTGCGCATAGTTTCCATGGTATACCACACCCATTTTATCGGTTTCAGAATATCGAACTCTTACCGTTGTTTTGCTTGTAAACATGTATAGTTTTTATAAAATAATTTTAAATTCTGTTCTTCTATTTTTGGCCCTGTTTGCTTCTGTTAAATTGTCAACCAAAGGTTGTGTTTCGGCATATCCTTTATAAGTAATTCTCGAAGCATCAATTTTATTAGTGACCAAATATTCATAAACAGCCTTCGCACGGTTATTCGATAGTGTGAGATTATCCAGTTTTTTACCTTGGTTATCGGTATGTCCGCTAACTTCAATTCTAACCTTTGGATTTACTTGTAAAAACTGCACTAATTTATCTAATTCTGTAACCGATTCAGGTTTTAAATCGAACTTGGCAGTTTCAAAGAAAATATTTTTTAAAACCACTTTTGCACCAGTAACTATTGGTGTTAAGGGAACATCTAAAAACAAAGGCTCTACATTATTTTGTTCTTTTAAACTAAAGTTTTCTGAGTAAAATAAATAACCAGCCAAACTAACATTCAATGCATAGTTTTTATTGCCTTGTAAACTCAATAAAAATGCGCCAGTAGTTTTATTAGAACGGGTTTCAATCACAGGTTTTTTAGTTGCTAAATCAATCAATTCTAATTTTGCAGCCAATTTATTTTTCTTGATGGCATCGTAAACCACCCCTTTTACATAACCAGTTTGCTCAGGACGTGCTTCTTTGTATAATTCAAATTGATAAATATCTAAGCCGCCAAATCCTCCTTCTTTAGCCGAAGAAATAAATGCATTGATTCCATCGCTGGTAATGCTAAAACTTTGTTCGTCTTTATTAGTATTTATTGGATAACCAATATTTACAGGAGTTTGCCAGCGTCCGTTGTTAGTTCTTTTGCTGCTATAAATATCCAAACCGCCCATTCCTGGATGTCCGGCACTTACAAAAAATAGAGTTTTATCATCAAGCGCTATAAAAGGATATTGCTCATCTTTTTCTGTATTAATTTCTGGTCCACAATTAATAGGAGGGGCCCATTTCCCATTATTATAAAATGTCATCCAAATATCACTTCCTCCAAAACCACCTGGCCTGGTACTGGCAAAATAAACAGTTTTACCATTGAACGAAACACTTGGTTGAGTTTCCCAACTTCGAGTATTTACCGGTGGTCCTAAGTTTTTGGGAGTACTCCATTCTAATCCATCAAGCACACTTAATAATATATCACAACTTGTTTCCACATCGGCACAATAAGTGTAAAATATATATTGTCCATCCACACTGATAGATGCTGTTCCTTCGTTTTTATCGCTGTTTATGGGCGCACCAATTGTTTTAGCTTTTGAATAGCCACTTCCATCTTTTTTGCTAATAAAAAAGTCTTCATTTCCTGTTCTTCTATCGCCTAAATTTCGGGTAAATAAAAGTGTTTGCAAATCTGCTGTAAGTACAGGAAAATAATCATCGTGAATGGAGTTTACATTAGCCCCTAAATTAATAGGTTTATATGGAACAGGATGTTTGATGGATTCCACCGCAAAATCAATGTTTTTTTCGAGTTTCAAACCAATAGTTTTTTTTGCAAACCAATCGGGAAAAGGAACAAATTTTTTAATATAAATTTGTGCACTATCATAATTTGCATTTTCATACATGTAATTGGCCAATCCTAGGTAACTTAAGGGAAAATTAGGATTTACTTTTATCAATTGATGGAATAATTCCTGCGCTTTTATTTCTTGTTCTTCGCCTTCATACAAATCGGCCAAAAGCATGTGTGCGTCTATATATTTGTTATCAGCTTGTATGGCTTTATTGCAAAGCAAAATAGCCTCACTAAAATTTTGAAGGGTGAAGTTTTCTAAAGCTTGATTAAATAATTTATCAGCTTTTTTATTTAAAGTACCTGTAATGGGCTTTTCCTGCGCATTTACAATAAAAGTAAATAAAGAAAAAAAAATAATAAAACGGAATTTAAGCATGTGTGCAATATATTTAATAAATGTTGAATTTTGAATGTTGGATTTTGGATTTTGAATTAGTATTGTCAATATTAAATAGGGGATGATGATTATGAACGCCAACAATTTTAACATTCATTTTTATGAAAATTTATAAATATAAAAAGATTTTATTCTGCCAAAATATCAATTAACATTTGTAATTCTTTATCGCTAATATTTGATTGTTCCGATTTATCAAAAATATCCATTAGAAAAACTGATTTGTTTATTATTCTAACATAAGTAATTAAGCGAGCTCCACCGCTTTTACCTTTACCTTTTGAGGTAATTGACAAACGTATTTTATAACAATCTTTTCCGAGTGGGGTTCCTAATTTAGGATTAGTTTCTAGTTCATTTAAAAGTGGAAGTAAATCTTCTTTTAAAGAATGGTATTTCTTGGCTAATTTTTTAAGTTTCCTTGCAAAAGGTTCTGTGGCAATAATATTAAAGCTCATCTAAAAGACTTTTTGCTGATTTCAGTTTAATCTTTCCTTGTTCGTGAAGTTTTACATCATTAAAAGCTTCTGCCATTTCCTCAATAAAACGACCATTTTGTTCATTTTTCACTTCTTTTACAACACTAATATAGTCAAGACTTTTAACTAACTCCATAAAAAAAGGAATTCTGTTGTCTTTTATGTCAAGTATAACTTTCATATTTATATTTTAAAAACAAATTTAATAGAATTCATTTTAAATACAATAACTAAAATGAAATTGGAAATATAAAAGCATGGTAAAACATTTCAATAAGTTCATTTTTAAAATCCAATATATTTTCAAAACCTTATCTATAAAAGTGCAAGAAAATAAATTTACAACAAACCATTTTCGGTTTTTTGCTCTTGTTCATATACATGGTCAATTAATAAATTTGATTTGTTATCGGCAGCCTCTGTAGCCAATACATCGCACCGTTCGTTTCCAGGATGGCCGGCATGTCCTTTTACCCAATGCATTTTTACTTGATGTTGTGCATATATTTTTAAAAATTCGTTCCATAAATCTGCATTTTTTTTTCCTACAAATCCTTTTGCTTTCCATCCAAAAACCCATTTTTTTTCAATGGCATCGCACACATATTTACTATCCGTAAAAATATTTACTTGCATATTTGGATTTTTTAATTGCTGTAAAGCAACAATAACAGCCAATAATTCCATGCGGTTATTGGTAGTATATCGGTAACCAGCTGAAAGTTCTTTTTTAAATTTCCCGCTTGTTAAAACTATGCCATAACCTCCATTTCCCGGGTTTCCCCTTGCAGCGCCATCGGTGTAAATATTTATAATCATTTGTTTAAAAGCGTAGAAATTGTTTCTTCATTTAACCTGTAAGTAGTCCATTCGTTCATTGCGGTAGCACCTAAACTCTCGTAAAAATCAATAGCAGGTTTATTCCAATTTAGCACACTCCAATCAACCCTGCCACAGTTTCTTTGTTTTGCTAGCGCAATAACTTGTAGCAATAATTTTTTGCCGTATCCTTTGCCTCGGTGGCTTTCTAACACAAATAAATCTTCTAAATAAATGCCAGGTTTACTTACAAAAGTGCTAAAATTATGAAAGAACAATGCAAAGCCTATTGGTTCGTTGTTTTCAAATGCAATGATGCATTCAGCATATGATTTATGTGAAAATAAATGTTCAATAATAGTTTCTGGAGTTGCTTGAACTTGATCTGAAAGTTTTTCGTATTCAGCAATGGCTTTTATTAAATCAACAATGGTTTTTGCATCGTTAATAGTTGCTGGTTTAATTTCAAAATTAGTTGTCATCTTTTTCTGCAATCTTGTATTTTAAATGAAAGGTTTTATTCACCAAATTTTTAGTATTTCTAGCTATGTATGTATATTTAATTTTAACATCCCAAGTATTTTTATTTACTTTTTTTCCTACAATGCTTCCTTTTTGAATTACATAATTTCCCGCATCCATACAAAAACAGCTTTGGGAATATAATAAATGTGATTTTTTGAAATTATTAAGGTTGTATATAAATTTATTTCCTTTTGGCAAAACTTTAAAAAACAATCTTTCTACAAACTCGTCATCCGAAATCATTAAATATTCTTTGCTCCTAAACTCGTATTTAAAAACCAATTCTTTTCCATTTACCACTTCAAATTCTGGATTAATAGAGTCTGCTGTATTGAAAACAATCGTTTTATTGGGCATGAAAAATGCTTTTTTGCTTTCAGGATTAAATGCATTTTGAAGGCTATCGGGATTTTCTTGCGCTTTTGCAAAAAAGTTGAAAGAAAAAATGATAGCTATGGTGATAAAAAATTTCATGTTTTTAGTTTATTTTGGAGCAATAATAATCAATAGAATTATTGTTCAAACAATTTGATTTAAACATTGTATAAATATTACGAAGCTATTTTATGAGAAAAAAGGAAAGATTTGAGCATATCATTAATTATTTTAAAACTAATCAGCCAATTGCAGAAACAGAATTACATTACGAAAATCCGTTTCAGTTATTAATAGCTGTTATACTTTCGGCTCAATGTACCGATAAAAGGATTAATTTGGTAACACCAGAATTATTCAAAGCATTTCCAAATCCTAAAAAATTGGCAGACGCTGAGTTCAATGAAGTATTTTATTATATAAAATCGGTTAGTTACCCAAGTAATAAAAGCAAGCATTTAATTGGCATGGCTCAAATGTTGGTGAAAGATTTTAAAAATAAAATTCCTGAAAGCACAGAAGATTTGATGAAATTACCGGGAGTGGGTCGTAAAACAGCCAATGTGATTACATCGGTAATATTTAATCAACCAAGCATGGCAGTAGATACTCATGTGTTCAGAGTGAGTAACCGTTTGGGATTAACAACTTCAAAAACACCGCTTCAAACCGAAAATCAATTATTGCAATACATTCCTGAAGAATTTGTTGCCATTGCTCATCATTGGTTAATATTACATGGTAGATATACTTGCACCGCACGTTCGCCAAAATGTAATATTTGTCCTTTAACTGACTATTGTAATTCATATTCAAAATTTAAAAAAGCAGCATTGAAATAAATATTTTTGCCCAATATTTATATTATTTGCGCAAATAATATTAGTTTGCAAAAATTACAAAAAACAATAGATGAAAAAAATATTATTTATCATAATTACTTTATTTTCAGTTCAACAGCTATTTGCACAAAAGCAATTAGCAACTCATCAATTTATATTACCTGGTCATTCAAATGACCTAAATGCATTGACATTTTCTTTAAAATATAATTTATTGGCATCTGCAGGTTGGGATAATGCTATTAATTTTTACAGTTGCGATACAACAATAAAGTTAGTTAAAACCATTCCAGATGCGCACAATGCACAAATCAATGCATTAAAATACAGTAAGCAAGGAAGTTTATTGGCCAGTGCCTCTAACGATTTGGCAATAAACGTATATGACAGCACATTTAAAAAAATAAAAATGTTGGTGGCCTCAAGTGGACATGCAGCAAATATTAATGCATTAACATTTGATAACAGTGGGAAAGTTATTTTTAGTGGTGATGATGCCGGTAAAATTATTATTTGGAGTTTAGAAACTCAAAAAATAATAAGAACATTACAAAATTCAGTTCAAGTGAATGCTTTGGCTATGAGCAATGATCCAAGAACAGTTATTGTAGCTGGTCAAGAACCAACCATTAGAGTTATCAATGTGGCTAATAGTCAAACACAACGTTCATTTGTTGGACATACAGACGTGGTAAATGCCATAGAAGTTAGTCCAAATCAAAAGTACTTAATAAGTGGCAGTAACGATAAAAGTGCAAGAATTTGGGACATTAGAACGGGCAATGAACTAAAAAAACTTCCTGTTGATTGTTGGAAAGTAACTGCAGTGGCTTTCAGTTTTGATAGTAAATATTGTGCAACGGGTTGCAATGATGGAAGCATAAAAATTTGGGAAGTGGAAACAGGAAATTTAATAGAGAGCATTACTGCTCAAAATTTCAATACAAGAGATATCGTGTTTTTTAAGCGTTACAGTCAAATTGCAGCAGCACCCATGTTAAGAAATAGCAGCGATTATGGCGTAAGGGTTTTTCAAACAGAATTAGTTGATCCAATAACTGCAATTGAAAAAGTTAATTTAACAAAAACAAATATTGTTGTCAATAAATTTCAGAAAGAAATAGACAATGTATTAAAAGAAAGAGCATTGACAAAACAAGACAGTATAAAATATCAAATTCAGCCATTAAAAGTTTTAGTAAAATCTAAAAATTTGAATAAAACTCCGCTTGATTCTGTTAGAATTTATAAAACTCCCTCAGTAAAATAAATACATAATAATTTAGGTTATGCTTACCAATCTTTCTGAAAATAATTCAATCATTCAACATTATTTAACTCAAATAAGAGATAAAGAAATTCAGAAAGATACCCTTAGGTTTAGAAAAAATCTATTTCGCATAGCACAAATATTGGCATATGAAATCAGTAAGCAATTAAATTACGAAACTGTTCAAACTGAAACTCCATTAGCCACAGTTGAAACAAGTATTTTTCAAGAAAAACCTATAATTTGTAGTATTTTAAGAGCAGGATTGGTGATGCATGAAGGTTTTTTAGACTTTTACGACCAATCTGATTCTGCATTTGTTTCTGCATATAGAAAACACAGCTCACCAGGAGAATTTGAAATAGTGGTTGAATACATGGCTTCGCCAAGTTTAAAAGATAAAACCATTATATTAATAGACCCAATGCTTGCCACAGGC
>CAISTO010000028.1 GCA_903888395.1 uncultured Bacteroidota bacterium
AAAATCTCTAAAACCTTTTCAGGAGGACGGCCAATAACTGCTTTATCGCCATTTATTATAATGGGTCTTTCAATCAAAATTGGATTGTTAACCATAATTTGAATCCATTCAGCATTAGTCAACGTTTTGTCTTTATAATTTTCTTTATAAATGGTTTCCCCTTTTCTTATTAAATCGATTGGGGTCATGTTTAGTTGCTGTAAAATAGCTGCTAATTCTTTAGTTGTTGGTGGGGTTTTAATGTAATCCACCACTTTGAATTCAACATTTTTTTCGTTTAAAATAGCCAAGGCATCACGGCTTTTACCGCAACGCTTATTGTGGTATATTGTTATCATGTTATCTTTAATTATTGGCGTGGTACTGCACCAATCACAGTTAGAAAAATTTTCTAAAAATCCTTTTCCTTCACATTTCGGACATACATAACCGCAGGTTGCCATTGCACGAATATAGTTTTTTGAAAATAAAAAACGAGACCCCCTTTCGGAGACCTCGTTTAGTATATGAAACAAATTTACACCTTTACCCCAAAGTGTAATACAATCTACAACGATGTATTGGTTGTTTTGTTTGCCCTTTTTGGAAAATATTTTATTTTAATTGATTCTGAGAGTAATAACATTACAGGAACCAAAATTAAAGTCAATAATGTGGCAAATAATAATCCAAAAATCATCGTCCATGATAAAGGACCCCAGAAAGCTACACTATCGCCACCAAAGTAAATATGTGGATTTCCTTCAGAGAATAAAGTTACAAAATCAACGTTTAAACCAATGGCCAAAGGTATTAAACCTAACATTGTAGCAGTAGCAGTTAATATAACTGGAGTCATACGTGTTTTGCCAGCTTCAATAATGGCTTCTTTCAATTCCATTCCTTCTTCTAACAATAAGTCTGTAAATTCTACCAACAGAATTCCGTTTCTTACCACAATTCCCGCCAGCGCCACCACACCAACACCTGTCATTAGTATTGATATATCCATTTTAAATATAGAAAATCCTAATAACACGCCAATGATACTTAGTACTATTTCACTTAAAATTATAACTGGTTTTGATATAGAGTTAAACTGAGTTACCAAAATTAAAAAGATTAAACCTAATGCAATTAACATAGCTTTTCCAAGGAACGCACCAGTTTCTGCTTGTTGTTCTTGTTCACCTGTCATGTCGGTGGTAACAGAATTTGGTAATTCATATTTAGCAACCGCTTTTTTTACCTGTTCCACAACTTCATTGGCATTATAACCAGAGAGTACGTTAGAACCAAGTGATACAATGCGTTTTTGGTTTTTACGTTTTATACCTCCATAAGTTTGGCTGTATTTTAACTTAGCTACCGATGACAATGGAACCGAACGTAACATACCACCCATATTCATATCACGATAAGTGATTTTTAAATTCATTAAGGCATCTATGTTGTTTCTTTGGTCAAATTTATAACGTACTTGAATAGGATAATCATCTTTTGCATCTTTAAATTTAGAAACCTCTAAACCAAATATTGCACCACGTAAAGCTTGTCCAATTTGAGCGGAAGAAATTCCCTCTCTATTTGCACGCTCTCTGTCAACTTCTATTAATATTTCTGGTTTGTTGGTTACTAAATCAGATTTTAACTCTTCCACACCTGGAATTTGCAACGAATCTAAATAATGCTTCAAGCCTTTTGAAACGGTTGTTAATTCATCAAATTCTTCCCCTATAATTTCAATGTTAACAGGTTTTCCAGTTGGAGGTCCACCTTTTTCTTGCTCTACTGTAATTAATACTCCTGGAATGTCTTTTACAACTTTTCTAATTCTATCTAAGTAGGGTAAAGTTTCTTCTCCATTACGTTTACCAAATTCAACAAATGCGATTGTTACTTTTCCTAAATTAGACTTAGCACCTACTTCAAATTGTGTAGGATCACCTGCACCAATTGCCACATTTGAAATAACTGATTCTACTATTTTATTGCTATCGCCAATTTCTTTGTAAATTCTTTCTTCTACTAATTTGGTAATTGAATCGGTTACAACTTGATCAGTTCCAACGGGCATTTCAATATATGTATAAACAAAATTTGGTGATGCCTGAGGGAAGAAAACAACTTTTGGAGATCTTACTTTCACTAAAAATATACTAAAGAATAACAAGCCAATGGTTCCTACTAATAAAAAGATAGGTCTGCTTCCTTTTAAACACCAAGTAATTAATTTTCTGTAACCTTCTTGTACACTTGGCCATGTTTTGTTTTGGAATTTTTCAATGTATTTATACATTACAAATCTGTTTAAGCAATATAAACCATATATTACCACTACAAAATTTCCTAATCCAAAGTTTCCTGTTAAATAAATAAGTAAAGCTATTACACCAAAAACAATGGATGTAATCATAAATCCTTTTTTGTTTTTACGTTGCGCTTCTTCTTCTTCATGAGTTTTCATAAAGCCAACAGCAAATACTGGATTAATAATATATGCCACCACTAACGATGCCAATAAAGTTATAATTAAAGTTACTGGTAAAAAAAACATAAATTTACCAATAGTACCTTGCCAAAATGCTAAAGGAATAAATGGAGCTAAGGTAGTTAATGTGCCTGATAATACAGGAACAAATACTTCGCCTGCCGCTAGTTTGGCGGCCTTTTTTATGGGTACTTTTCCGTTTTCAAATATTCGATGGGTATTTTCTACCACCACAATTGCATCATCTACTACTATTCCTAAGGCGAGTAAAAATGCAAATAATACAATCATATTTAAAGTAAAACCAATGGTAGGTAAAAACAAAAATGCAATGGCCATTGACAAAGGAACTGACATAGCAACAAAAAGTGCATTGGTAGCTCCCATAAAAAACATTAGGATAATTGTTACCAATATAAATCCAATTACAATGGTGTTTATTAAGTCGTGTAAAGTAGTTCGTGTTTTGTCAGATTGATCGCCAGTAATTGTAATTTTAAGGCCATCTGGGAAATGAGCTTTTTTCATTTCCTCATTGATCTTTCTTATTTTATCACTTGCATCAATTAAGTTTTGACCACTCTTTTTTACAATGTTTAATGTAATTACATTTTTATGTTCCAAACGAGCAAAACTTTCCTGCTCCTTAAATCCATCTTTTACTTCAGCTATATCGCGCAAATAAACAATGGCTCCACTGGCAGAACGAATAGCTAAATCGCCTATTTTTCTTGCATCTACATATTGGCCAACTACATTTATTTCACGTAATAATCCATCCATTTTAACTGAACCACCGCTTATAGTTATATTTTCATTTCCAATTGCTTGCATTACATCATACATAGCCACGTCAGCTATTTGCATTTTGTACATATCAAGGTTTACTTGAACCTCTCTGTCTAATGCACCAACAATATCGGCACGAGTTATTTCTTTTAAACTTTCAATTTTATCTTGTAAATCTTCAGCATATTCCTTCAATTTATCTAATGGATAATCGCCCGATAAATGCACAAACATAATGGGCATTTGCGATACATCTATCTCCACAACAGTAGGCTCACTTGTTAATACCTGAGGAAGTTCTTTTCTTATTTTATCAACTTGATCTTTTACACGTTGCTTTGCAATAGGAATTTGAACATCCGTATTAAATTCTACCGTTACTAAACTTACATTTTGTAAAGAGCTACTGGTTACTTTTTTTACACCTGAAATTGATTTTACACTTTTTTCAATGTGCTTGGTAACTATATTCTCCATGTCTTTTGGAGACGTTCCCGCTTGAACTGTACTAATAATTATTTGAGGAAAAACCACTTCAGGAAATTGCTCTTTTGGTAATCCATTATAACTCATTATACCCGCTAGCGTAATGATAATGGTCATGATATAAATACTTGTTTTGTTATTTATTGCCCAACTCGAGGGTTTAAATTCTTTTATTTTATCTAGCATATTTTTTTGCTTTTAATTATTAATTTATCGTCATTGCTAGCGAAGCGTGGCAATCTCTTAATTATTAGATTACTTCATCCCGACTACGAATAATCGGGATTCGCAATGATGATTATTGCTTGTTTCTTTTAGAATTTAATTAATTCACCATCGTTTAAGTCGCCATAACCAACAGTAATTAATTTTTCGTCAATTGCTAATCCGCTTAATATTTCAGCTTTATCATTATAAGTAGAACCAACTTTAACTAAACGTTTTTTAGCAATTGTTTTACCATTTTCTGTAACAGCTACATAAACGTTTGTTCCCTCTTGGCTATTTTGAATACAATTTACAGGAATAACAATGGCGTTATCTTTTGAATAATCAATTATTTTTAACACAGCAATCATGTTTGGTAAATAAGTGTTGTCGTTTGGTAAAGCTACTTCCACTCCAAAAGTTCTGTTTAAAGCACTGATGCCTTTTCCACTGTAAGAAATTTTTGAAGTAATTGATTTATTAATATCTGGAAATTCTACTTGAGCTACATTTCCTTCTTTAATTTTATTAGCAAAAGTTTCTGCCACATCTGCTTTTACTTTTAGTTTGTTAAAATTTACAATGGTAAAATAAGGCATTCCTGGCATTGCCATTTGACCAATTTTTAAATTTACTACGTCTATAGTTCCATTAACGGTAGCTGTAATTTTATACATACTTAATTGTTCACGCATGGCAGCTATATTTTGTTCTAAAGCTTCTTTATTGGTTTTAGCTTGTTTGTATTGAATTTCTGAACCAATTTGTTTATCCCACAGTGCTTTTTGTTTGTTATATAAATCTGTTAAAAATAACAAGTTTGTTTCTAAAGGTTGTATTTGTTTTCTAATCGCATTGCCATCAAATTCAGCTAATACTTGACCTGCTTTTACCACCGAACCTGGTTTTACTAAAACATTTAAAACCAATCCTGGAACTTTAGCACTTATCGTTGCATTTTCATCTCCATCTACTCTGCCTTGAACAGTTATAAAATGATTATATTTTGAAGTTTCTATATTGCTTACTGCCACATTAACTATTTTTTCACGTGAATCAAGTGTAGCGCCACTAGATTTAATTTCGTCTTCCAATGCTTTAATTTTTGTTGTTAATGCTGCTTGTTCAGACTTTAGTTTTTCAAGTGAAGCCTTTTTTGCTTCCACTGTTTTATCGCCACACGATGTTAAAATGATGGTTATAATTGATAAAATTGCAATAATTATTTTTCCTTTGTTCATGTTTTTATATGTTTTTTTTAGTATCCTATTGATTTTTTAACATTTAATTGCGCAACCATCAAATCGTACAAAGTACTCAAATAATTAGTTTGTGCATTTTTTAAATCAGATTCAGCAAGTAATAATTCTGTGCTTGATCCAACTCCTTCTTTTAGTTTTATTTGAGCTCTGGTATAAATTTGTTCAGCTAATTCTATGTTTTTCTTTTGAACAATTACTTGGTTTTTTGTTCTTAAATATGTTGTTTTAGCATTGAACCTTTCTAATTCAATGGCAGTTTCTAAATACTTTTTAATGTTTTCAGTTTTTTCTATGTTAATACTTGCTTTTTGTGTTTGTGCATGTTTTCTAAATCCATCAAAAACAGGTAAACTTATTTTCCCTCCAACTATAGTTGAAGGATACCAATTTGTGCCTAAATCACTAAAATTTGTTGCAAAAGTATTTCTTCCAAGTGATGCAAATGCAGTAATAGTGGGCATATATGCTGTCAAATATCTTTTTTTATCTAATTTGTTTAAACGTAAACCTTGTTCTGTCATTTGGTATTCTATTCGCTTGCTGTAATCACCTCCATTTAAATCAAAATCTACAGAAAGTTGGTTTGATAAATCATTTAGTTTTTCTAATAATTGGATGCTATCATTCATCTTAGCTCCCATATTCATTTTTAATATTTGATAAGAAATACTTATACCATCTTTTAACTGATCACGCAGTATAATTGCATTAGAATAACTTAATTCTAATCTTTCTAAATCTATTTTTTCAACTAAACCTGCCTTATAAGTTTCACGTAAATCCGATAAACTTTTCTCAATTAAACTAATGCTTTTGTTAACTTGAGTCATTCTTTCTTCATTAATTAAAACAAAATAATAGGCTTTTGTTACATCTGTTTCTACATCAATTTCTGATTTGCGAGTTGTTAAAGTTGAAAGTTTAACATATTCTTTTGCGGCTTTTACTCCTAAAAAAAATGTTCCATCAAATAAAAGTTGGCCTATTGTTAAGCTTGTATTTGCTGAGTTTTTTTGTCCAAATGCAACTGGAATAGGTGCTCCAGGAATATATTCTTTAGTAGGAACTAATCCAAAATATGCCTTGTTAGCACCAATGATTGATGGAGTAATAAAGTCAGGAAATGGTGTAACAGGAATATCAATATTATGATTGTAAGATAATTCAGCATTTGCCTGTGGCAATCCATTTGCCAATAATTCGTTTACTGATTTTTTTGATAATGTTTCATCTAATCTAGCATTCTTCAAATTTGCATTATTTTGTTTCGCAAAAGTAATTGCTTCTGTTAATGACATTTTTTTAACTTCAACGTTTTGCTGTGCAATTAGCAAACTTAAGCTGAAAAATGTAGCCACAATAAATGTGGTAATTCTAGTAATCATATATTTTTTATTTTGTGTTTTGGTTTTCTAATATTTTATTTAGTTTTTTTAAGCCTTTATCAGTACAAATAGCTCTTAAATGATATTTGATTATTTCTTGATGTATAAAGTGAAAATCAGTTGAAATATTTTGATAAAGTTCGGGCCTCATCATAAATTCTACACTGTGAGCATATAACTTTGCTGCTAATTCAGTATTTACATCTTCTTTGTATAGGCCAAGTTCTTTGCCTTTGGTAATATTGGCAAGCATTTGTTCATTGATAAATACTGATTTAAAACTTTCTAGTTTTTCCCATGCTTGTTTAAAATATTTTTTCAAATCGAACAGCACTGCAATATTTACTTTCCTGTGATTATCAGTAATTGATTTACTCATTTCAAATAAAAATTCAATAGGATCAAAATGTTCATTTAAAATTTTACCGCAAATTTCTTTATCACATAAAATATGGTTTTCAATTGCATGATTCACTAAATCATTTTTATCCTCAAAATACAGATACAATGTTTTTTTTGAAATACCGAGTTCTCTTGCTATGTCATCCATAGTAATACTCTTAAAGCCGTATTTCATAAAAAGTGCTTCTGCCTCTGCTAATATTTTTTGTTTAGGTTCCAATTTTTAATTTATTCGTGCAACAAAGATGCTTAACTTTATACACATTGGAAACTATTTTTATGTTAAAAGTTTCCAATGCTCGCAGCTGTAAAT
>CAISTO010000029.1 GCA_903888395.1 uncultured Bacteroidota bacterium
GGATATAGGTTTTGAATTTTTGTAGATAGAGTCTGCAAGAAAAATCCAATTTCTTCGTTTCTACGATAGACGTTTTTCATAAAATCATTAACTAAAAAATAGATATAAAAAACAGAATCAGTCATACTGTAAGCATCTCCTTGGCTTTAGATGATTACTTGCCATTATATAACATGGTTGCCACTCAAAGGAGATTCCTACGGAATGACCCAACGTCATTTTATAGATAATTTTTAAAAAAAATATACAACAACTGTAATAAATAAACTATTAAATAATTTTTATAACCAAGTCATAATAATTTACTGTAAAAATCACAAAAAAATTAGCCAATAAAAAGCATTTATTTGCACTAAATAAGTTTAGAAAAATGATAAATAAAGAAGATGTTATAAGAGCTTTAAGCACTGTTCAAGAGCCAGATTTGCACAAGGATTTGGTTACATTGAACATGATTCAAGATATAGTAATTGATGGGTTAACGGTTAGTTTCATTGTAGTTTTAACCACACCTGCTTGTCCTTTAAAAGAAAAAATTGAGAAAGATTGTGTAGATGCCATTCATCAATTGGTAAATGAACAAGCTGTTGTAAAAGTAACCATGACTGCCAATGTTTCAACCAATCGTACCGATAAATTAACACTTCCTGGTGTTAAAAATATTATTGCGGTAGCAAGTGGAAAAGGTGGAGTTGGTAAAAGTTCTGTTTCAAGTAATATGGCCATTGCGTTAGCAGCCACAGGTGCAAAAGTTGGTTTGTTAGATGCCGATATTTATGGTCCGAGTATTCCAATGATGTTTGGCGAAATGGATACGCAACCGTTAATGCGCGATGTAGATGGAAAACAATTAATGGTGCCAATTGAAAAATTTGGAATCAAATTATTATCGATAGGTTTTTTAATTAAACCGGAGCAGGCTGTAGTTTGGCGCGGTCCAATGGTTTCTTCAGCGTTGCGCCAGTTTGTAAGTGATTGCGATTGGGGTGAATTAGATTATTTGATTTTGGATTTACCTCCTGGAACAGGTGATATTCATTTAACCATGTTGCAAATTGTTCCGTTAACGGGTGTGGTAATGGTTACAACTCCACAAGCCATTGCGCTTGCCGATGCTTATAAAGCCGCAACTATGTTTAGTATGACACCTGTTAAAGTTCCAATTTTAGGATTGGTAGAAAACATGGCCTATTTTACTCCTGAGGAATTACCCGATAACAAATATTATATTTTTGGTAAAGATGGTGGAAGAAATATGGCAAGTGAATTAAATGTAAGTTTGTTAGGTCAAGTACCTATTTATATGAGTATTCGTGAAGGAGGCGATGCCGGAATTCCCGCTGCATTGGATCAAACTAAACCAGCATTTAAAGCATTTGAAAAAATAGCTCAGAATGTGGCTCAGTTAGTTTCGATAATAAATTCAACGGAAAAAACTGTTAGCGCTGAATAATTTCAAAAAGTTTATATTTGAATAAAAAAACAGAAACTAAAAGATGAATGAATTGATGAGAGAAAAAGTGGAGATAGCTTTAAATAGCATGCGTCCATTTTTACAAGCGGATGGAGGTGATGTGGAATTGGTTGATATTACTGATGATATGGAAGTTCAATTACGTTTAACAGGAAATTGTAGTAGTTGTAATATTAGCCATATTACCATGAAGGCAGGCATAGAAAACGGTATTAAAAATGCTATACCTGAAATTACTCGGGTGATTGCAGTTAGTTAATAGTTTATAGCCAATGGACGATAGACCATAGTTTTTATTCGAAAAGGTTGGCGAAAGCTGACCTTTTTTTGTTTTGGAATATTTTGGAATTATTTAATTTATGGTTGAATTTGATGTTTTGATTTACACTTATTTGTCAATAAAAATTCCTTTTTATCTATCAACTGACAACCATCAACCTTCACCTATGCTTCTTTACAAACAAATAACTTATAGATAATAAAATATTGTTTATTTTGCAAAGCTTTTATAAAAATGATGAAGTTTAAAATAACACTTTTATACCTATTTCTTTTTGCTGTTTCAATTGCGCAAGCTCAAATATTACCTACTTTTGGTAATAGTCGTACGGGTGGAAGTGGCATGCAGTTTTTAAAAATTGCGCCCGATGCTCGTTCATCTGCTATGAGTGGTGCTGTGGTTGGATTGGTAAACGATGCTTCGGCCATGTATTGGAATCCTGCGGGAATTACAAGTATTGATACAGGAAAAGTTACTGCCCAATTTTCTAATACTCGTTGGTTTGGAAACAGCCAAGTAAACTATGGAGCGGTGGCTTTTAAAGCCGGAAAATTAAGTTATGTTGGTATTAATGTAATGAGTTTGGGCTTTGGCGATAATAAAGAAACAACCGAATTTGAGCCAAACGGTACTGGCCGAAATGTATTAATGGGCAGCACTTCAATAGGTGTATCTTTTGCAAAAATATTAACTAATAATTTTAGTTTTGGATTACAAGCTAAATTTGCCCAAGAAGTCATAGCAAATGTGTCTTTAAATAATGTATTATTTGATTTAGGACTGACTTATAATATTGGAATAAAAAACGCAAGATTTGGAGTTACATTTACTAATTTTGGTTTAAATGTGGCGCCAACTGGCGATGTTACCATTTTAAAAATGAGCAATGAAAGTGCTAAAAGCGATTTTACTCCTGTTTCTGCTCCAGCAATATTTAGATTAGGTTTTGCCATTGATCCCATAAGTGATGGTACTAATATTTTAACTATTGCTGCGCAATTAAATCACCCAACGGATAATAACGAAACTTTAGCATCGGCTTTAGAATATAGTTGGAAGAAAATATTATTTGCCCGCACTGGTTGGGAGTTTGGATTAGATGAAGACAATAATTTTCCTACAATTGGTTTTGGGGTAAAATTGCCTCGCAGCTTTGGAAATTTTGGAATAGATTATGGCCTAATAAGCAAATCACGAATAGGAAATATTCACAGAATAGGTTTATTATTTACCATTAAATAAAAGAACAATATGAATTTTAAAAATATAAAAATAATCGTTTTATTTATATCAATGATGGGTTTCATTTCTTCTTGTTCCATATTTGGAAGTAAGCAAAACGATGCTGTTGATGATGTTTTAAAACAAGGACAAATAGATCCAAA
>CAISTO010000030.1 GCA_903888395.1 uncultured Bacteroidota bacterium
ATAAGCATTTATTAAAACGTTAACCAAATATTTTTTTGAGTTATTTAATAATCTTGATTTACCATCAACATATAGTAATACAAATGGTTTTTCAAAATACTCAACATTTCTACCTTCAACTTCAACATTTGCTTTTAAGAAGTCATAAAACTTTTTATCAATACTTCCTTGATATTGTAATTTAATATCCTTTTTATCATCCTCAGTTAAAATTAAACGTCCCATATGATTATAAATAGAACAAAATTTAAAAATAGTTTTGAAAAGTCAAATCATATACTTATCTTTGTTATATGAAAAAGAAAGTTTTATTTGTTACTTTATTATTTGTTACATTAGTTTTTTTATTTAAGATTTTTTTTATTAAAAATCCAAATGATAACACTATGAAAAAATTTGACCTTATTAAAAAAGAAATTACAAAACAAGGTTATCATAATAGGTGGATTATGATAAGTGGTCATCGTGATGAATGGTATAATAATATTTTAAAAAATTCTGCTAAAAAATCATACCATATAAAAAGTATGGCGTTTGATATCTATGTTTTTGATATTGATGGTGATTGGGATTTTGACTCTAATGATATTTTTATTTTAGAGTCAATCACGAATAAAATTGAATTGTCTAACCCTAATTTAGTTGGTGGGTTTGGGACTTACACTACAAAAGATTTTTTGTCAAAACACATGGTCCACATAGACACTAGAGGTTACAAAGTTAGATATAACTACTAATTATATTTTACCAATCTCTAAACTTCTTGGGTTATCCATTTTATATTGAGTGACCTTATTTGTTTTTTCAGGTACCTTTTTAGTACTTGGAACCATAACAATACCATCTGTTGTATTTGGTAACCAAATTGTTTTTTGACCCGCAGTAATAAATTTAGAAATGTCTAAAATATCACTTTCTCTAAAATTAATACAACCAAAACTCATTTTTCGTCTACAAGACATTAAATCAGCATCTGTTAATTTAAACCTTTTTAATCTTTCTGAATTTTTTGTACCATGAAAACCATAAGGTATTGTAGTGCCATTTAAAGTTTCCCACGTAATATATCGTTTACCATAATCCTTTTCAACAAACGCAGTTAAAAAAGCATCATTAACAAAATTTTCAATAGTACCAGCTCTTTGAAAAATACCACTTGGTGTTTGTTTTAATTTATTTTGTTCTAAATTAAAATAACAATTATCAATATGATGTACAAAATCAGTTAATGATAATTTACTAAGACCTTTTTTCAAAGCATCTAAAATTA
The DNA here is from genome assembly GCA_903888395.1 of uncultured Bacteroidota bacterium. Lineage (GTDB taxonomy): Bacteria > Bacteroidota > Bacteroidia > UKL13-3 > UKL13-3 > JAAFJM01. The sequence continues at coordinate 1,271 of CAISTO010000030.1, forward strand.
CATTTGGGTTTTGTTTTACAAAAGTAGTCATTGTTTGACTATTAAGAGCATCACCACTATTTTCACCAGTAATTACAGGGTATGCTTTATACAATTCATAATTTGGATTAAAGGCATAAACCGTACTATTTTTGTCATCTAAAACAGTAAATCTTTCATTTTTAAATAAATTGTTAGTTTTTAAATAATTTAACTGTTTATTTACTTGATTTGATTTAATTTCAGTATTTGTTTGTTGAGGATTTCCTTTTTTTGATTTATAATCTTTCCAAGCCTTATCTGTTAATTTACCCCAAAATCCGTCAGAACCTGTTTTACCTAAATTATAACCAAGTGATATTAATCTACGTTGTATTTTACGAACTTTTTCATTAGCACCTTTTTGTTCTTGTAAATGTAATGATGGTGGAAACTCTTGTGATTTGGCTCTGTGTGGCTCATCCCTTTTACTTAAAGTATGTAAGATTTTTTCAAGTACTTTAATGGCCATTACTTTACCATTTTTTCTATAATATGCACTGGCTAATTTAAATAACTCAGCTTCATCGCCATATTGTTCTACTAATATAGATTTACGTCCCATTTGTAATAAATATCCTTTGTTATCGTTTTGTTCATTGTACTGATGTTTAAAATGAACATGGTCTGGTTTCATTTGAAAGGCTGGCGCGTCATATGGTCCTGCACCTTCATCGGTTTCATGTTTAGTGTTTTCGTGACCACACTGATGACATAAATAAGGATGTTTGTCGTCAGGTTCTATGTCCCAAGACCACCCACAATTTTCACAAGTAACGTCTTTATGTTCTTCAGAGATACGGATTACATTTTTCATTATTATAACTATTAGTTATAAATACCATGAAAATAAGGTTCTTTGAATTTTAAATTAA
>CAISTO010000031.1 GCA_903888395.1 uncultured Bacteroidota bacterium
GCTAGCTAGCGGACGAAGGTTCGAATAAGTTTGAGAGTAATCTCAAAAAAAAAATAATCTCTTATCACGCCTAGCGTGATGGATATAAAAAATGGTCTCTTATCACGCCTAGCGTGATGGATAGAGCAACGGTTTTCTAATCCGCTAGCTAGCGGACGAAGGTTCGAATAAGTTTGAAATTAATTTCAAACTTGAAAAAGATTTCCCATCACTATTAGCGTGATGGATTTATAAAAAAATGGTCTCTTAGCTCAGCTGGATAGAGCAACGGTTTTCTAAACCGTAGGTCGAAGGTTCGAGTCCTTCAGGGACCACTAAAAGTGGTCCAAATGCACTGTAAATTTATTTTTACAGTGCATTTTTTTTGAACAATTTTAGTCCTATAAATTCTTTAATTACAATGATATCAATTACAGTGAAGATGAAAGTTTAAAAGAAAACTATACATTTTATGATACATTTTTGTCAATACGAGTCTTTAATTCTTCCCAGTTTTCAAAATCTTGTGTGGTCAAATTCTTTTTAATTTTGCTTCTTGCGTTTAATATGTATTGGTTACTAATTCCTAATATATTGGCAATTTCTTTTGTTTTAACTCCATTGATGCTCAATTGAAGTATTCTTTTTTCGGTTAAATTGAGGGTTTTTGGTGATATTAATATTGCATTCAGATTTTGATAATCTTCTGGAATAAGTTTAACATTACTTTCTTTTGAGGGTAAACCAATTCTTTTAAAACTATCTATTTCTTTAATGGCTTTATGAAGCTCTTCACTTTTAATTTCCTCATTTAATTTTTTAATTTTTGAACTTATTTCACTGCTTTTTGAAATAATAATTTTTGATAAATCTACGATTCTTTTATTTAAAGTAGCTTCATTTATTTTAAAAGTATGCGCTAGTACTATTTTATCGTTTTCTAATTGTGCTTTACTTAATTTTACTGATTTACTTTTATAAAAGGAGTAAATCCATAGTATTCCAAAAGTAAATACTAATGTACCCATTATTATAACAATCAATAGGAATTTTTTTTCTTTTTCTTTTTCCTTTATTTCATTTTTTGCTATAGCAATATCTGAAAATAATTCTTCAAGCTTTAACTTACTAGTAATTCCAGATGTTCGCATAGAATCTTTAATAGCATTATATTTGCTCGTTAATTCAATTGAATGCATACTTTCAATTTGTGCATTTTTAAAATCGTTTTTATTGCTGAATAATAATGATTTTATAAACTTCACACTTGATTCATCTCTTAAGTTTGACCCATCAAAAGCATAAGTTTTTTCTAGTTCATTTATCTCTTCTAAACTTAATATAATTTCGTTTTTTGAGATACAATAACTCAATACATCTTCTAATTGTGTAATTGAATAGGGGAAATCTTCTTTTATTAAATCAATATGATGCTTTAAATACGAAAACACCAAACTTGGATTATCGTTTAAAAGTTGGGTAGCATAACAAGCCAGGTAATCTGTTTTTTGATAATTAGGAATATTTTCAAAGCTTAACAAATTCAATAATGTTCTTGATAAATCCCAGTTTTTTAAGCTTTGTTCCATATAAATGGTGTTTAGCAAAATGGTAATTTTATAACTTGACCTAGGTTTTTGTAAATCTAATAATTGGTAATTAGTAATAAACTTTTTAGCATCATCAAATCTTTTTTCATTGATAATCATACCATAAATATTAGAAACAAGTACGGTATCAATAATTTGATTGTTACTAGCACTAATTTTTAGGGCATTGTTAAAATAATATTCTGAAAGTATGGTTTGATCTTGATTGTTAAATAAAGCACCTAAATTATTTGCAAAAACTTTTATTTGAACAGAATCATTTTCTATCACTGCTAAATTATATCCTTTTAAAAAATATGATTTTGCTGTTTCAATTTTATTTTGATAATAATAAGCATTGCCAATTAAATTATAAATATTGAACTGAATATTGGTGTCTTGTTCTGTAATTAATTTTTGAGCATTGAAAGCATTCAATAACGCTTTTTCCGAATTATTAGCCCATAAACTTTTATATCCTTTTATAAGTTCAACAACAGCAAATGCTGATTTTTTATTTTCGTTAGTAGCACGATTTTGAATGTAATCTATAATTTTATTGGCACCAATGGTATCATTTGACAGATACAACATATCATGAATTTCCTCTGCAGTAATTTCAAATCCATCGTTTTTTTCGTCAATGATCAATATCAAAGAATCAATGGGAGTTTTACTAGAATAGGATAATTCATACTTATTATTTTTTGAATCACAAGAAGTCAGGAAAAAAAACAACAAATAAGCAACGTATTTTAAAAATTCTAGAATTACCTTGTTGAAAGGAACAAAATAAAAATTGGTTAATGTTTTCATTATTTATTGGCTGCTCATCATTTAAAGTACAATTTTGTATTTTATTGTAGAATAACAAATATAAAATAAAAATTTAGTATTCAATATTTACATTGAAAACCATTACTGCAAATAGTTGGTGACTTAATTTTAAAAAAATTATTTATACAAAAACTTTAAACGCTCCAAAATAATCATACGTATTTAATGTGTTTTCCAAAAACAATTGTTTCCAAAGTATAATTGGTATAATAAGTAAACATTTAATTAAGCATGTAACTTAAATAATTTGATTGCGTATTTGATTGCCAGAAAATTATTGGATTGAAATTATTGACCTAGCAAATTATCCAAATTTTTACTGTATTTAATCTTCAATTTTACAGTCAAACTGATTACCTAGAATTATTAATTTTTCATACACATATTTAAAGCATGTATAATGAGAACTTAAACTTAATTATAATTAAACAATGGATAAGTATTTTACAAAACTTACCTAATATCAAAAGTGGCACTAAATGTCGAACCAGCTCCCATATTAAACATAGCACTACTCCAGAAATCTTGAGAATTATTCACCGTAACTATTGCTATTCTGTATTGTGTACTAGAATAAGGAATTGCAAACATTGAGGCACTAAAAACACTACCATTTATTATTCCACCATTCATAGGAATAAGGTAAGGTGCCCAGGTCCCACCACTAGGAAACCATGAAGTTCCAGTATAAGTTGGATTATATCCAGTACCAGTATTAAATGTAACGCCTGTTGGCAGTGAAAAAAGGTAATCGCCACTACCAGCTGTCCCTCCAACAAATCCTAATTGTAACGTAATATTTTTAGTTGCACCATTGTCAACTGCAAAAGTTCTATCTACCGTCCTTGTACCAGTTGTTGGTGCAGTTGTTGTGGCAGAGATAGTTACTGTATTAGAAGCTAAAATACTGCTGTTATTACTAATTCTTGTCCAAGCAGCTCCATTCCAATAATAATATCCAGGAATTACGTTACTAGGCGAAGTACCAGCCGTGGCAGTATTATAAACCATGAGGCCCGAAGCCGGACTGGCAATGGTAGCAACATCAGCAGTTCCGGTAAGGGTAACTCTGGGTGGTAAAAAACCTTTGTTAGTTGAAGTAACATCTAATATAGCAGAAGCATGAGGAGAAGTAGTTCCTATGCCCACACTTCCCGCACGAGCAATTCCACTGGTTTTATTGCTACCAGCATCACTGCTACCGCCCGCCAAATTCCAAGCTGTACTTGCTGTAGGTGTATAAGTAACATATGCTGTTCCATTATAAGTCCATTGCGAATTATCAACGGTACTCACATAGACATAATCCTTACTAGCTGGTGTATTGGGTGTAAATGTTACACCTGATGTAGTGGGTGTAGCTTTGTCAAATTCTATGGTTGCATCTGGTTGTTGGTTTATAATTCGTTGCCATTTACTACCATCATAATAATAAATTCCAGGAGTTACATTACTAGGCGATGTACCAGCAGTAGCAGTATTATAAACCATAAGACCTGTAGCTGGACTTGCAATGGTAGCAACATCAGCAGTACC
>CAISTO010000032.1 GCA_903888395.1 uncultured Bacteroidota bacterium
AGCAGCAAACTTTGAACAAAAAACATTAACAGACGTAATAGAAGCAAGAGCAAAAGCAAGCTCTATTCAAGTTGATCCTGATAAATTGACACCCGAAAATATTAAAAAATTCCAAGGCGCTCAAGGTGAATTAAGCCAAGCCTTAGGACGTTTAATGGTAGTTTCAGAACAATATCCTCAATTACGTGCCACACAAAATTTTAGTGAATTACAAAGTCAAATAGAAGGAACCGAAAACCGCATAAAAGTAGAAAGAGATAACTTTAACGATGCCGTTACAAGCTATAATGTGTATATCAAAAATTTCCCACAAGTAATTTATAGTGGCATGTTTGGATTTGACAAAAAAGGATTTTTTGAAGCCGATGCTGCTGCTGCAAAAGCACCTGAAGTAAAGTTTTAAATAGAACTATTTCTTAACCAGTACCTGTCAGTTCGAGCGAAGTCGAGAACAGTTAAATCGTTCTCGACATAGCAACTATTGACGTTTTTCAGTAAGGACACCAAATTATAAGATAAAAACACAAATAGCCAGTCATTCCGAAGGAATCTTCCTTGCCAACAAATACCATTGAATTAAATAATGAACATTGTAAAAATCAAAGATTGTTTAAGTCAAGGGAGATTCCTACGGAATGACCCAACGTCATTTTATATTGATTTTTTGAAAAAAATTATCGCTCGAACTGACATTGTATTCAAATTTACCAAAACAAACAAGCATGTCGGAATTATTTTTTAGTAAAGAACAGCAAGATAAAATTGTATCTGCCATTCAAGAAGCTGAGTTAAATACCTCGGGCGAAATCCGGGTGCATTTAGAACCAAATTGTACCATTGACGCGTTAGAAAGAGCGAAGCAAGTTTTTGAAGAGCTTAAAATGCACGAAACCGAGCTAAAAAATGGAGTGCTTTTTTACCTAGCATATTCAGATAAAAAGTTTGCCATTATTGGTGATAGCGGTATTCATAATCTAGTAAGTGATTCTTTTTGGAATGAAGAAAAAGAGTTAATGAAAAATCATTTTATACAAAAACAATTTACCGAGGGTTTGTGTATTGCTATTGCAAAAGCAGGACAAAAATTAAAAGAACATTTTCCGTATCAAACCAATGATACCAATGAATTAAGCAATGAAATTTCGTTTGGAGGTAATAATGAAGTATAAATTATCACTTATTTTTAGTTTTTGCTTTTTGGCAATTAATTTATTTGCCAAAGAAATTCCTCCAGTACCCAATCCACCAATTTTTGTAAACGATTATGCCAATGCAATGCAAGCGCAAGAACGCGCTGCATTGGAACAAAAACTGTATGATTATTTTAAACAGACTTCTACTCAAATTGTCATTGTAATTGATCAATCGTTGGAAGGTGATGATGCTTTTGGATACTCGCAAAAACTAGCACAAAGCTGGGGAATAGGTGAAAAAGACAAAAAAAATGGTTTACTTATTTATGTGGCTTTGGCCGAACGGAAAATGAGAATTCAAGTGGGTTATGGACTAGAAGGCGCCATGACAGACGCAATTTCTAAACGCATTATTGACGGAATTTTAAAACCAAATTTTAAAGAACAAAATTATTATAATGGTTTCAATGAAGCTACCAATGCAATTATTAAAACCATAGCTGGCGAAGGATTTACCAATGATAGAAAGGCAAAATCAAAAGGATTTCCTTGGGGTTTAATTGTGGTAGTAGTTATAGTATTAATTAGTGTGTTTTCAAAAGGTGGCAGAGGCGGACGAAGAGGTGGTGGAGGTGGTGGAATAGCCGAAGCTTTACTTTGGGGAACGTTGGCAAGTGGAGGTTTCTCTGGCAGAGGAAGTTCAGGTGGTGGCGGTGACAGTGGTTTTGGTGGCTTTGGTGGTGGTAGTTTTGGTGGCGGAGGAGCTGGAGGAGATTGGTAAATATTTCATTAACATAAAATTTTAATTCATGAATATAACCAAATCCAAATGGTTAAAAAACTTCATTATTAGGTATAATAATATTGAAAAGTCGAGAAGATTTTTTATAAAAGTAGGTTTTGTTTGGACAGCAGTTGTTTTATTTTTATTTGTTCCAAATACTTTAATTGATGTTTATGTTAGTGAAAATGGTAATTTAGTAAATGCTACAATTACAGAAATGCCAAATTGCTGTGACTGTAAATACATGTACGCCAGCTTCGAAATAAATAACAAAGAATTTATAAAAAGGGTGTGGCGTTCATTTTGCAGCGATTATAAATCAGGAGAAAATATTCCTTTTTACTATCTTGAATACTTTCCCAATAATGCAATTTTCAAAATTCATAAGGGGGATGAATTAAAATCACAATTCATTTCATCAATCTTATTTTTATTGTTTGGAGTTTTTATAATTATATATTTTTTTAAAATTAATGATACACTATAATTCAGCTTTATTAGAAATACAAGGAATTTTTAGTAAATTAAATTTGAGCGAAAAGCCTTCTGGAATTAATAACTTACAGCAATATTTAGGAACTAAATACCATTTTTATGCTTTAAAAAATCCAACTGTTCAGGCTGTTTTTAAAAAGGGATTTTCATTTAGTCAGGAACCAATGTCTGTTCAAATGGATTTTTATACCCAACTTTGGAATGAAGGTAATTGCTATGAAATGATGAATTTAAGCTTAATGTATTTGGCCATTTATTGTAAAAAGCATAAAGATTTTGACGCATTTTTATTAGCAAAAAGTTTTTTATTTAAAATAGATAATTGGGCGCATAGCGATTTTTTATCAAGCATTATTGGACGGCATATGATTTATGCTGAAGCCAATATTTACAAGGATTTATATGCTTTAAATAATGCTGAAAATTTATGGGAAAGGCGAGCTGCTTTGGTTCCATTATTATATCATTTGAAAAGTAAAAAATCCAACTTAACCATGAATCATTTTTATGATTCCATTAATCCTAGAATTTTAGA
>CAISTO010000033.1 GCA_903888395.1 uncultured Bacteroidota bacterium
CAAAAAAACAAACCAATTGAGAGAAATATATATTATTAGTTTAGTAGTATTAGCACTATTTATTGCTTTTATATTATTATTTATAGTGATATATGAGCGCAAAACCCGATTTTTTATTTTACAACAAAAGGAATTTGAATTTAACAAGCAACGAGAAATATTTGAAGCCATATCAAATGGTGAAGAAGCTGAACGAAAACGCATTGCTCAAGATTTACACGATGGTGTTGGAGCCAAGCTTTCGGGTGTAAAAATGCATTTTGAACATTTATTGAAACAACAATCGTTGCCAAATCCTTTATTTAATTCATTGATTGGAGATTTAGCAGAAACAGTAGAAGAAATCAGAGAAATATCACATAATTTAGAACCAACAGTGGTAAAACGAAACGGTATCAATAAAGCTTTACAAGATTTTATTGTTCATTTAAACAGCAAAGGAGTGTGTAAGTTTGAATGTTTTATTGACTTAGGAAATTACCACCCTGCAATTAACGTTCAAGTATCTATTTACCGCATTGTAATTGAAATGCTTCACAATGTATTAAAGCATGCTAAGGCCCAAATAGCAAGTTTGCAAATTGCAATAATTGGAAACGAACTACAAATAATTTGTGAAGATGATGGGGTAGGTTTTGATATAAACGCAACAGTAAATGGAATAGGTTTACTGAACATAAATAACAGAATAAATTATTTAAAAGGCAATATTAATATAGATAGTACAAGTAATGGCACTACTATAATAGTGCATATTCCAATCAACCATGGTTAACGAAACAAAAATAAAAATTTTTATAGCCGATGACCATCAAATAATCATTGACGGCATTTCACTTTTATTGATGCATGAACCTGGATTTGAAGTGGTAGGTTCGGCAGATAATGGAGCAAAAGCTTATGAAAGAATTATACTTTTAAAACCAGATATTGCCATTTTAGATATAAAAATGCCTGAATTATCTGGACTTGAAATTTTAAAAAATCTTACAGAACAAAAGAGCCCTGTTAAAGTGGTTTTGCTTACCATGCACAAAAACAATTCGTATATTCAAGAAGCCATTAAAGCGGGTGCTTATTCGTATTTATTTAAAAATGTAAGTCAAGAAGATTTAGTTAAAACCTTACAACTGGTGCATAGTGGAATGAAGGTATTTACTGAATTACAAGAGGAATCAAATTTAGCCAACCCTAAACCATTTTTTTCGAAAAGAGAGAAAGAAATATTCAACTTGGTATTAACTGGATTAACATCTAAACAAATTTCTGAAAAATTAATAATTAGTCAATTCACTGTTAATTCACACAGGAAAAACATTAATAGAAAAACCCAATGTAATACCCTACAACAATTACAAAAATGGGTGGAAACCAACAAAATTAATTAGTATATAAAGTGTGTCTTCAGTATTCGTAAAGTAATTGAAAATCAAAACTATCCAAAACTATCCGTTAAGTTAGCGAAGGACTCTACGGATTTTAAATGAATGTAGTTTCCGATAGCTATCGGAATATGACACGGGCTATTTCAAAACGAGTCTGAAGACTCTTTACTCATTTAAAATCCGTAGTCCCTTTGCAAAGGCTTGACTTCAGACTACGAACAGTAGGGAATGTAGTGTCTCTGACACGGGCTAATATAAAACGAGTATTAAGACTTGTCACTTATTTGAAATTCGTATTCCGAGCCAACGGACCCTTTGCACTGGCTTGGCTTTGGAATATTGATACTCGTGTTTTTTTACTTTTAGTGAGTTTGTGAATTAAAATACACACACACTTGGGCTTGAATTTATCCAAAAATGGTTACTTTCGTAGCCATTAAAACTAAAATTATTTACTACAAAATAACATGAAGCAAATATCCATCATCATGGGCAGCGATAGTGATTTAGAAATCATGAAAGAAGCTGCCAATGTATTAGACGAATTTAAAATTCCATACGAAATAACTGTTGTTTCGGCCCATAGAACTCCCGACCGCATGTTCAGTTTTGCCAAGGAAGCCAAAGGCCGTGGAATTAAAGTAATTATTGCGGGTGCAGGTGGTGCAGCTCATTTGCCAGGTATGGTAGCAAGTATTACTACATTGCCAGTTATTGGCGTGCCTGTTAAACTAAAAACCATGGACGGACTAGATTCATTGCTTTCTATTGTTCAAATGCCTGCAGGTGTGCCAGTGGCAACAGTTGCCATTAATAATGCAAAAAATGCAGGTATTTTAGCCGCACAAATTTTAGGAACATCCAACGAGGAAATTGCTGAAAGAATTCAAGAATTTAAGGATAAAATGAAAGAAGAAGTGGAGAGGAAAGCGGAAGTTGTTGAAAAAGGAAGAAAAATAATTGGCTACTAGTATTTAATTGAGAATTCAATTGGGCGTTAGAAGCAATACCAAGTATAGAGTGAGATTGCTTCACTTCATTCGCAATGACGAAAATAAAAAAAGGCTTCAATAATTTATTGAAGCCTTTTTTTGTTTAAAATTTTATACGATTTTACCATTATTCTACGGTAACACTTTTGGCTAAGTTACGCGGTTGGTCTACATTACAGCCACGTAATACTGCTATATGGTAACTTAATAATTGTAAAGGAATAGTAGCTATTAATGGCAGTGAAGATTCTTCGCATGCAGGAATATAAATCACGTGATCTACCATTTCGGCTATGTGTTTATCGCCTTCGGTTGCTATAGCAATAACCACACCTTTTCGGGCTTTTACTTCCTGAATACTACTAACCACTTTTTCGTAATTATTATTCTGCGTTGCAATAAATACCACCGGCATTTCTTCGTCAATCAATGCAATAGGACCATGTTTCATTTCTGCAGCAGGATAACCTTCAGCATGAATGTATGAAATTTCTTTTAATTTTAAAGCACCTTCTAAAGCCACCGGAAATCCGTAGCCTCTACCTAAATATAAAAAGTTTCTAGCATCTTTAAATTTAACAGCCAATTCCTTAATCAGTTCATTGGTTTGTAAAACCCTTTCTATTTTAGCAGGAATGGTTTCTATTTCTGCTATCATTTCATGGAAACGATGTTTAGTTATCGATCCACGAATTTGAGCAATAGACAATGCCATTAAAGTTAAAGCGGTAACCTGAGCAGTAAATGCTTTGGTAGAAGCCACTCCTATTTCTGGTCCAGCATGTGTATAAGCACCTGCATCGGTTAAACGTGGAATAGATGAACCCACTACATTACAAATTCCAAAAATAGTAGCACCTTTACTTTTTGCTAGCTCTAAAGCTGCTAAAGTATCAGCAGTTTCACCACTTTGGGATATTGCTATTACAAAGTCGTTTTCATCAATAATAGGATTTCTGTATCTGAATTCCGAGGCATATTCTACTTCAACTGGAATACGTGCAAAATCTTCAAATAAATATTCGCCAACCAAACCAGCATGCCATGAAGTGCCACATCCAACAATGATAATTCGTTTTAAATTTTTAAATTTATCTTCAAACTTATCAATTCCAGCCATGGTAATGATACCTTCACTTAATTGAATTCTACCACGGTATGAATCAAGAATAGAACGAGGTTGTTCAAAAATTTCTTTCATCATAAAATGCTCATAACCGCCTTTTTCAATACTTTCTAAGTTAATTTCTAACTCATGTATAAAAGGAGTTTTGATGGTATTATCTATTGTTTTGATGGTTAATTCTGTTCCTTTAATAATGGCTATTTCGCCATCATTTAAATAAACTACATTTCGGGTATATTCTACAATTGGAGTTGCATCGCTGGCAATAAAATGTTCGCCTTCGCCAATTCCTAA
>CAISTO010000034.1 GCA_903888395.1 uncultured Bacteroidota bacterium
AAAATGCAAATTACGTTTTTAAAGAGAGCTTTGTTACTAATTTTATTTAAAAAAAGTAGTTGAATTTTTATAAATGGCAATTTAAAAACACAAGCATACAATAAAGCCAAAATCATTTTATTGTTCCAACTCAACAATGTATTTTCGCATCAAATTAGATTGCCTTGTATAAATTACTACTTAAATTTTTGTTCCTAATGCCTGCAGAAACAGCGCATTATTTTTCGCTGAATAGCTTTAAATTATTGTGTAAAATTCCTTTCGTTAGGATGATTGTTTCGGCCGTTTTTAGGGTAAAAAATGAAACTCAGTTTTTAGGTTTAACTTTTTATAATCCAGTTGGGCTTGCCGCAGGATTTGATAAAAATGCCTTGTATTTAAAGGAGTTAGGTGCACTTGGATTTGGATTTGTAGAAATTGGAACGGTTACTCCATTGCCACAAAGTGGCAATGATTTACCTCGTTTATTTCGCTTACCAAAAGACGAATGTATCATTAACCGAATGGGTTTTAATAACGATGGTTTGGAAGTAGTAAAACAACGTTTGGTAAATCGCCCGAGTGATTTGATAGTAGGGGGAAATATTGGTAAAAATAAAATTACACCCAACGAAAATGCCAAAGATGATTATGTAAAATGTTTTGTTGGCTTGTACGATTTGGTTGATTATTTTGTGGTAAATGTAAGTTCGCCAAACACACCAAATTTGCGAGAATTGCAAGATAAAAAACCTTTGAGTGAAATTTTGTTGGCATTAATGAATGAACGAAATAGTTTTATTGACTCTGGTAAAATTCAGAAACCTATTTTGTTAAAAATTGCTCCTGATTTAACTTTATCGCAATTAGATGATGTAATCGAAATTGTTCAATCTACTGGCATTGACGGCTTGGTGGCAACCAATACCACCATTAGCAGAGAAAATTTATTGACCAATAAAAACCAAGTAGAACAAATGGGAGCTGGCGGTTTAAGTGGAAAAATATTGAACCAAAAAGCCACAGAAATAGTGGCTTATATCAAGGAAAAATCGAACAATAAAATTCCAATCATTGGTGTTGGAGGAATTCATTCTGCCGAAACTGCAATGGAGAAAATTAACGCTGGAGCGGGCTTGGTTCAACTATACACTGGCTTTATTTATGGCGGTCCAAGCTTGATTAAGCGAATTGCTAAGTTGAAATTTTAAACGTACATTTATTACTCAATTTTTTATAAAATTACCATTGAATATTATCCATTTAACACCAGCGGCAATAGCTGCCATTATTGAATACAAAGCAAATTTACAAATTCCTGAAACTCATTTTTTACGCATTGGAATTAAGCAAAAAAACGCAAACGACAAAGGTTTAATTATAGGTTTTGATGAACCAACTGATAAAGATAAAACAGTAGAAATAGATGGAATAAAAATTGTTTATCATCCCGGACAAGCCTTATTTTTTGCAGGAATGCAAATAGATTTTTTGGAACGTGATGGTAAAAAAGGATTTGAGTTAATGGAAAAGAAATAGGAAATCTTTCGAATTATTTAACAGATTTACTCACATTTTTATATAGCAAAAAAGTGTCAATATCTATTTTGTAAAAAGTGTTTGTTGGTTTAAATATTAATCCTCTAAAACATAAAGTATCGTTTCTTTTTTCATATTCGAAAAGCTCATTTTTAATGAAATAAAAATTTTCGTTTTTACTCCATTGTTTATATTTATGAATATTTCTACAATCCCAAAAGTTTTTTGAAACACCATCAATGCTATCAAAACCAATAGCAGCTATTTTATAAGCTTTCCAATAATCGGCTACCAACGTGCCTTTTGGTAATTTTGACACCTCCATATATTTTTCAAAAACAGATTGAGTTTGATACGTATTTTTCAAATATTGTAAATTAGAATACAGCAATGGAATGCAAAGCAATATAAACATAGCAAATTGTTTAAGTTGGCTCATATTACTAAAACCAATTCCCATTAACACCCATAAAAGTGCATACAATAGATTAAAATATTTGGGGTCAAATTTGCTCCTGTAATTCCATGAAGAAAAGAATAAAAGGATAATGGCTACGATAAAAGTTAATCCTAATGTTTTAAATAATATGCTACTTGAATAATCATTATTTTTTAAGTTAAAAATAACTATTAAAAGACCAATAGTTATTGAATAATAAAACAAACATTCAAATATGGTA
>CAISTO010000035.1 GCA_903888395.1 uncultured Bacteroidota bacterium
TATTCAAGGTTTCTATTATAAGAGTGTAACAAAGCATTTCCTCTAAAAGCCAATTTAGTTCCAACATTAAAATTAATTGAATCTGGAATATTAGATTTTCCGCCCAAAAACTTTTTATCTTCGGTATAAATTTCATTCAAATAAAAACGTTGTGGCTTTTTGTTTTTATCTAAATAGATATAATTTCCTTGGCCACGCACATCCGTACGCCCATTTATTTTTAAGGTTACTTGCTCTATTTTATGATAATTTGTAATGGTATCAGCATTAATTTTTGCATTTAGCAATTCAAACATTTCAGCATCTTTACCTATATCCACTTTACCGTTTTCAGGTAGTACCTTACTATCTACTATATTTATGTATGGTACTTTGGTAGCATGCATGATAAAATCTGATAATGCAATTTTTGTACTTGCACTTTTAAACGTTAAATTGTCTTGACCTTGTCGTTTAGATATTAAATAACTAGCCTGAGTTGAACTTTCTTCATGGGTTTTTCCAATAAACTCCATGGTTTTGGGATCCATTTCCCAATGTAATTTTTCAAAACTACCTTCGTATAAATTATAAGCAAAATCGCTATTTATTTCATAAGGATTTAGGTAAGTAAAATCACCAAAACGCTTTTCTAAGTTGATATAAGCATTTGTTTTTTTAGTAACAAAAGCAACTTTGCTTGTATCTCCTGGCCAATATTGACGAAAAATTGCATTTTTACTTAATATTTCCACAGGTTTTAATTCATACAAATCGGCTATTAATTCACCATCATCAATAGTCATAATTCCTTTTGCGTTCATAGCCATAGGAGTTAAAATTAATACTCCTCTTAATTCAGCTTTTCCATTTGATATTTTTAAAGGTTCACCTTGGTTAAATATAAACATGGTATCTTGATAAGGAACCCAATGATTATATACACTTGATGAACTAGCAACTGTTGGATATAAATCTGTTTGATCATTTTTAAAATATTCACAATTGGCATTCATGCTATCCAATAACAAGTTAAACCTATTGCTTTTTGACTTTGAAGACAAGTAAGAAATTATTCCATCGCCTATTAAACCTTCATTACTTAAACTTAAAGCAAATTGACCTGTGCCTTTTCCCTTGTATAAATTATAACTAGAATTAAAGTCGTTTGGAATATAAAAACCCAATGATTTATCGGGCTGTAAATTTATTTCTTGTCGCATATCTGGAACAATTCCATCGCTATACAACATTCCAGGTAATGCCAAAGTATATAAATTTAAATCACTTAAACTGTCTATTTTAAAAGGATCTACAGAAAAGTAAAACCTGTCTTGAACATAATTTCCTTGCTGTGTAGTTGGGTAATCATAATATACTTTTGAACCCACTTCACTTGTAAATTTGGGGTATCCAGGATAATTTTTTCTACTACTTTTGTTATAAGGATAATCTATTTCTAATGTTCCATATATATTTTGAAGTACACTTTTTACATTGGCCAAATATCCCAAAGTATCATCTTGATATAAAAATTTAAGTGAATCAACATTGTTTAGTCTTACATCAAATTTGGTGTAATCAAACGAAAAATTACTTCCATAAAAATCGGCCATACCCGCACGTAATTTACCGTTAAAATCAATGGTTCTGTTTTTCTTAATTGTTAAAATTTGTTCTTTTGGCGTTACTTCTACATTTTGTGAATCACTGAACTTAAACTTACCAACTCCTTGAATAATCAAATCATTGTTGATTAAACTCAATGCAGCATTTGGAATTGCACTAATGATTGATTTAAAACTAATAGCATCATAATCTGTTCTTCCCATATGTGAGTTCACATAATCTTTCAGTTTTGTCTTAATAGTAACTGTTTTTAACTGTTCATTATAATTTAAAAAACCTCTATCATTTAACTCTATCATCATTATTTTTATATCGCTTAAATCACTCTTGTGATAAGTAGCATAAGACTCAATATTGAATGAAGTTATTTTATATTTTTCACAATAAGTTTTTATGCGTTGCAATGGATTATAATCCAACATTCCTTGTAATCTTTCATAAATAATATCTCTAAAATAATTGATTGATTGAAATTTTGCTGGATCATCTCCAGCTATGTTATTTAAATCAATTTTCGGATTATTAACATTCCATTGTAGTTCATCTACATAAAACTCTAAATTGTGAAAATAATCAACAAATGGAGCGGCACTTATTCCCATTTTTTTATCACGGTACAAGCTTATTTTATCTTCATTTACCAAATAAGTAAACTTCAATTGTGGATGAAAAATAGAGTCTTTATCTAAAAAAATTGTCAGCTCTACTTTATCATTTGTAATTTTATTATCGCGCATAAAAAACTCATCACTGGCAATTCGCATCACAGGTTTATTTTTAAAATAAAAATACAATTCAGCTTTTTGATTATCCGAGCTTTTACCTACTACCAATGCACCTTTTAATCCAAAACCACCTTTATATTTTGCTTTGCCATAAGTAATTCCACTAAATGTTTGCGAGGTGCTTTCAAACTGCGGATAAATTGATTTATTTCCTTGGTTACTTCCTAATGGTTTGTCATAAACTTTTCCCATTACAGGCTCTTTAAATCTATCTTTATAAGTAAGCATGGCGCTATCTGCAGTCATTAAACCATCGTATAAATTAATGGAGTAATTATTCAATTTTGCAAATACTCGCGCTGTATCTAAACCCACTCTCGACCAATCTACTTTTCCACCCTTGCCCACAAACTGATTTGTACCTGCATAATACTTTCCATTTGTTCTTAAAATTTCAAATGTATCTCCAGGTGTATAACATATTAAATCTAAATTTTTAAAAATAAAAGTAGCTTGTCCTTCCATTTTTAAATCCACATCAGCAGCGTTACAAATCCAAACCGAAGTTCCCATTTTAAGCATTACATTATCGGCAAATACGTTTTTGGAAACATTTAAAAATCTTTTAAATTCCTCAGAATTTTTCTTCAAAGCACCCGCTAAAGTTTTTTGCCAATTGTCAAATTTTACTAATTGATTATTAGCCACCAATGCATTGATTGTTTGCATGTAAAAATAAAATTCTGTACTTGGTTGCATTTGTTTTTGAAGCATTTCATTACAAAGCTTTACCATTTGCTGCTTTTGCGGCAAACTGAATTTTCCAGTATTATAATTTGCTGAAAAAATTTCTGCTTCATCTTTTGCATCGCTTTTACCGCTTCGCATAAACGATTCAAATTCGCTTATAAAAACATTGGGGTCGTAAGAGAAACTTGTTGGACGTTGGGCTAATAAATTAGTGTTTGATAAAATGTATAAAAGCGCAATAAATATGGTTTTTTTCATTGGGTGCAAGATAAGAATTTTGATTTGTGATTTTTGAATTTTGATTTGTGAAATTTGAATTACTTGTTTTCCGTTGGCTAAAGCCGAACGGCAATTGATCTTTTGTCTATTGCAAATTGCCTATTGTCCATTGTCTATTGCCTATTGTCCATTGTCTATTGTCTATTGTCCATTGCCAATTGCCAATTGCTCATTGCTCATTGTTCAAAGTAAACCAAATTGTCATCAACGGAAATACTACAATTTTTACCTAAGTAAACGCTTAAATTCAAGTTTTCGTGTCCGGCCGGAAAGCCATAAAATACAGGAAAATTATATTCTTGGACAGCTTCTTGAATAATTTCAAAACAAGATTTATTAAAAGCAAATGGCGCTGAATTTTCATTCATATCGTTCATTCCGCCCACTATTAAAGCTTTTAAATTTTTTAATTTTCCGGCACGTTTAAAGGTTTGCATCATTCTATCTATGTGGTAAAAATATTCACCAATGTCTTCAATAAAAAGAATTTTATTGTCAAAATCTAAATCGCTATTACTTCCTAATAAACTGAATAAAACAGAGAAATTTCCACCTACTAATTCACCCGAAACGGGTTTGTTTTTATTGAATGGGTGCTGCGCAAATTGAATAGCAATTGGATTACCAAATAATGCGTTTTTTAAACTTTCAATGGTTTCTGTATTAAAATATTTGCCTTGCATGGTAACGGGCATGCAACTATGCAATGTTGTAATTCCAAAGTTTTGATTAATATGAGCATGTAAAACAGTAACATCACTAAAGCCAACTATAATTTTAGGTTTCTGAATAAATTTTGTAAAATCTAATTGGTCTATAATTCTAACAGTTCCATAACCTCCTCTTGCAATAATAATGGCATTTAATTCCTCATTATCCAATAGTTCTTGGAAAGCTTTTGCCCTTATTTCATCGCTACCCGCAAAGGCATTTTGCTGCGCAAACAATGATTCATTGACCAATACATTTAAACCCCAACTTTCAAAAATGTTTATTGCATTTTCAATCATTTCTTTATCTACATGCCTTGCTGTGGCTGCTATTGCAATGGTGCTTCCCTTCGTTAAAAACATGATTTATCAAGTTAATTTTTTCAAAAATAGTTTTTTCAAAAGAATTAATTTGAGTTTATTCCTGAAAAAAAGTTTTAAATTAAAACCAATTAATTAATATTGATGTTTAAATAAAAAAAAATACTTGTAACCAATGAAAAAGATACTACTTGCCATTTTAATTTCTATATTTTATTTGACACCTTTATTGGCTCAAATTGGTAAATTACAAATTGGCGTTCAAACAGGTTTTGCAAAACCTATAGGACAATTTGCAAGTGGTTTCGGTTTTTATCCTGATAATGGATATGCAACAATTGGAAGTAATTATAAGGTTTATGCAGAATATAGGGCAAAGGGAGTTTTATATTTTGGATTAAATTACATCAATTTTTCCAACTCACTTGATGAAGGAAATTTGAGGTATGGATTTAATAATAGGTTTTCAACCAATAATGTAAAAATTGATGAAAAATCAAACACACAAGGAGTTTTAGGAGCTTTAATAATTAAAGGTACTGAAAATCCATTGTTTATAAAAGGTTATTTAGGAATGGGTTATTCCACATCTGCAAAATTTAGTGCCAAAAATACAATTGAATCCACTTCAGTTCTATCTTCCACCTCAGATTTAGGATTTGTTTCAGGAATTGGTATAGGTTTTTATGTGCCAATTTCAAATAAATGGTTCATTGAATTGGAAGGTGACTATTTAACAAGTTATGCCAAACCAAAAAATATTACTTATCAAAATAATTTAAACAACGAAAGTGTAAATTTAGGTGACATAAGCTACAACCAAACAGTAATCAATATCAATGTTGGAGTAGGTATTTTCTTGTTCAACGACTAAATTCAAATATATAATTGACATATTATTTTTAGCGTTATAATTTATAATTATATTCGCAGCATGATGTCAAAACACTTAATAGCTCCTTCCATTCTTTCAGCCAACTTTGCGCAGCTTGGAAACGATATTGAAATGATTAATAAAAGTGAAGCCGATTGGTTTCATGTAGATATTATGGATGGTGTTTTTGTTCCTAATATTTCATTTGGTTTTCCAATTATGAAATCGTTACAAAAACTAGCTACCAAAACTTTAGATGTTCATTTAATGATTGTTCAACCTGAACGTTATATCAATGATTTTAAAGATACTGGAGCAAATATTCTTTCCGTTCATTACGAAGCTTGTATACATTTACACAGAACCATTCATGCCATTAAAGAAGCAGGAATGAAAGCTGGTGTGGCTATCAATCCTCATACCTCTATTGATTTATTAAAGGATGTAATTGCCGATATAGATTTAGTGTGTATGATGAGTGTGAATCCAGGTTTTGGTGGACAAAAATTCATTGAAAATACCTATCAAAAATGTACTGATTTGAAAAATTTAATTCTTCAAAAAAACAGTCATTGCTTAATAGAAATTGATGGCGGTGTAAATGAAATAACCGCTCCAAAATTATTAGCAGCTGGCGCAAATGTATTGGTAGCAGGAAATTATGTTTTTTCATCAAAAAATCCTGTTGAAACAATAGCAAGTTTAAAAGCTTTGCAATAAAATTTCTAGAAATAATTGTTCTTCAAAAAACTTTTGTAATTTCACCCAATAATATTTCCCTAAAAATGAATAAACTTCCTATCATTGGTATAACCATTGGCGATTTAAATTCAATTGCTCCAGAAGTAGTAATAAAAACTTTAAGCGACCCTAGAATTTGCGACTATTGTATTCCTGTTATTTATGCTTCACCAAAAGTAATTGGCTTTTGGAAAAAGTTAGTGGGCATGCCCGATTTTTTTGTAAATATTATTAGAAATGTAGAACAAGTTCATACCAAAAAAGTAAATTTGGTTACTTGTTGGGAAGAAGAAGTTGAAATAAAAATTGGTGAAGCCAATGAAAATGGTGGCAAGTATGCTTTTAAAAGTTTAGAAATTGCAACACGTGATTTAAAAGATGGTAAAATTGATGGATTAGTAACTGCTCCATTGAATAAAAATTTAGTAAATAGCGAATTACTTCCATTTAAAGGACATACAGAATATTTAGCTCATGAATTAAATAGTCATAATTATTTGATGTTTTTAGTAAGTGAGAACCTGAAAATTGGTTTAGTAACCGGTCATGTTCCTATTAAAGAAGTGGCAGCAAAATTAACTACTGAAAATATTTTAAAGAAAATAAAAACAATGAATGAGTCGTTGAAAAACGATTTCAATTGTCCAAAACCAAAAATAGCAGTGTTAGGTTTAAATCCGCATGCGGGCGATAATGGTTTAATTGGAAATGAAGAAAAAACTATCATAATTCCAGCGGTTACCGCAGCACAATCAGAAGGAATTACCGCTTTTGGTCCTTATCCAGCAGATGGATTTTTTGGCTCAAAACAATATGAAAAATTTGATGGCGTTTTAGCCATGTATCACGATCAGGGTTTGATTCCATTTAAATCGTTTGCATTCAGTGATGGAGTAAATTACACTGCTGGACTTAAAATGGTAAGAACATCGCCCGACCATGGAACTGCATACGACATTGCTGGAAAAAACAAAGCTGATGAGAGTAGCATGAGAAACGCACTTTACTTAGCATTAGATATTATTACTAGAAGATCTGATAACGCAATTTTAAAAGCAAATCCGCTTGCTTTCCAACAGTTTAAACGTGAACGTTTTAGAATGGATTTTTAAACATTTTAAAACAATATTACATGATAACAGTTATTTTATAAAAAGAATAAATTGTTCATATTGCAAAACTTTTAAATAAACTAATGGCAAAAATAAAATTTGATAATAAAAATCCTGATTTCTTCAATGTATTAAAAGGCAGAGTTGAAGAATATTTTGAAACAAAAAATATAAAACAAACTGGAAATTATAAGTTGTTTACTAAAACAGCAATTTTATTTTCTGTATTAATAGCATGTTATACCATTTTAGTATTTTTTACTCCAGCATCTAATATGCTTAGTGCTGCTATATGTGTAATATTAGGAATCAATTTTGCATCTATTGGTTTTAACATTATGCACGATGGTGCACATGGAAGTTATTCTACTAAAAAATGGGTCAATGAAATCATGAGCTTATCTCTTAATGTGTTAGGCGGAAGTAGTTATATGTGGAAATTAAAACACAATATTAACCACCATTCATATACTAATATTGAAGGCATGGATGATGATATTGATATCAAACCTTTTATCAGAGTTCATCCTGAGCAAGATGGAAAGTGGTTTCATCGTTTTCAACATATTTATAGTTTTTTATTGTATGGTTTAACTTATTTATTTTGGATTTACTTTAACGATTTTAAAAAATATTTTGGAGGGCAAGTTTCCAAATTTGTTCCGTTGCGCAAAATGGATTTAAAAGAACATTTTATATTTTGGACCACTAAAATTGTTTATGTCTTTTTATTTTTATTATTGCCTTTTTATTTTGCTGGCGTAGTAAAAACTTTGGTAGGTTATTCCATCGTAGTATTTGTAACTGGTTTAGTAATAGCTATTGTATTTCAATTGGCACATATAGTAGAAGACATGCCTTTTATTGATACCAATGGAACATCTCATAAAATAGAAACAGAATGGGCTATTCACCAAATTAATACCACAGCTGATTTTGCAACCAAAAGTAAAACCATGACATGGTTCATGGGTGGATTAAACTTTCAAGTTGAACATCATTTGTTCCCAAAAATTAGTCATGTTCATTATCCTCAAATTCACAAAATAGTAAAACAAGCTTGTAAAGAATTTGATGTAAACTATCGTGAGTTTCCAACGGTAATTAGTGCTGTTCAATCGCACTTGTTACATTTAAAAGCCATGGGAGTGGCATAAAAAATATTGAAAAACAAAAAAGCCATTCGTTGATTATGAGTGGCTTTTTTTATGCATTTTAATTATAAACTTATTACAATTTTTGCATAAAAAAAACCAATTCTGAAACAGAATTGGTTTTTTAAAATTTATAAATGTTGTAAATTATAAAGTTCCTGCTACCGCTTTTTGAACTAAATCTGCAGCTTCTTTTAATACAATTGCAGAGTATACTTTCAATCCACTTTCATCAATTAATAATTTAGCAGCTTCGGCATTAGTTCCTTGTAAACGAACAATAATTGGAACGGGAATGTTACCAATTGATTTATACGCATCCACAACACCTTGAGCAACTCTATCACAACGAACAATTCCACCAAAAATATTGATCAAAATTGCTTTTACGTTTGGATCTTTTAAAATAATACGGAAGCCCGCTTCTACAGTTGTTGCATTAGCACTACCACCTACGTCTAAAAAATTTGCAGGATCACCACCACTTAATTTAATAATATCCATTGTAGCCATTGCCAATCCAGCACCATTAACCATGCAACCAACGTTTCCATCCAATTTAACATAGTTCAAATCATGTTTTTTAGCTTCCACTTCAGTAGGATCTTCTTCAGCTGTGTCGCGCATTGCAGCGTAATCAGCATGACGGTATAAAGCGTTATCATCAATATCCACTTTTCCATCTACCGCAATAATTTTATTATCGCTGGTTTTTAAAACCGGATTTATTTCAAACATGGCAGCATCAGAATTTGAATATGCTTTATATAAAGCAGTAACAAATTTTACCATTTGCTTAAATGCTTCTCCTTCGCAACCCAAAGTAAACGCAATTTTACGAGCTTGAAAAGCTTGTAAACCTACTTTAGGATCAATAGTTTCTTTATGAATTAAATGAGGAGTATGTTCAGCAACATGCTCAATGTCCATTCCACCTTCGGTGCTATAAACAATAATGTTTTTGCTTTGACCTCTATCTAACATTACACTCATGTAATATTCCTTAGGTTCGCTATCGCCAGGATAATATACATCTTGTGCAACTAAAACTTTACTTACCAATTTACCTTTTGGCCCAGTTTGAATAGTAACTAATGTACCTCCAATTAAATTACTCGTAATTTCTTTGGCTTTATCGGCATTTTTAGCAACGGCAACTCCACGTTGCTCTGAACCAATAATACTTCCTTTACCACGTCCGCCAGCATGTATTTGTGCTTTAACAACTACCCAATCGCTTCCGTATTGTTCTTTTAATTTAAGTGCAGCTGTATAAGCTTCATCTGCAGTTTCAGCCACTATGCCTTCTTGCACAGCAACTCCAAACGATTTTAAAATTTGTTTGGCTTGGTATTCGTGTATATTCATTTTATTTTAAATGATGATTGTTAATTGGGCACGAAAATAGCAGATATACTCAATTACACAATTAAAATATTTAGCATATTTTGTGTTAAATATTAGCTTTTATTTCAAACAAAAAGCCATTCGTTTTAAAACGAATGGCTTTTTTATTTTAATTTAAATAATTTATTGCAAGGTCGTTGCAAGTAACTTCTCTATCTAATTGCTCCTTGAAATAAAGGATTACTAAACATTTTAGCAAATTCCATGTCACTTTTAGCCATGTTTCTTACTTCGCTGTTAGCGCCAATTGCTTTAATTAAGTTAGCAGCTACATCATCAGCATTGTTAGAACGAGCGGCAGCAACTGCTCTTAAATAATAATGATTCCATTTTAATTCATCAGGATTTAAACCATCAATTGTAGCTTTACAAGCAGCAGCATTTCCGTTTAACAAAAGTGCTAATGCAGTATTAAAATCATTTATTTTACTGTTTGTAAATGATGAAACAGCTTCTACATAATTACCGTTTTTAACAGCTAATAAACCTAAGTTGTAACTTACGTCAGCGCCTTTAGTTCCTGCCATGTTATAATATTTTATTGCTTCAGCATAGTTTCCTGTTAATTTATAAACAACACCATAATTAGCTAATAAAGTTGGATTTTCTGGACTTAAAACTAAAGCTTTATCTAAATTAGTTTTTGCAGCGGCAAAATCATTTTGTTGAATATTAGAAACAGCTAAGTTGTTATAACTTCTCCAATCCTCGCTATTAATAGCATTGTAAGCATTTAAAACTTCTTGTTTTTTAGTTAAATCAGTTGAAATGATAGCTAAATGAAACAATTCTTTTGGAGATAATTTATCGTACATACCATAAAAAGTAAGCAATTCTGCATCAGTTTTCATTGGGCTTGCACCTTTAATAATTAATTCCGATTTACGTAAACTTGGTAAAACGCTAACTTTAGCTTTTTCCCAAACTTTAGGAAAATTACGTCTTAATAAGCCTTCTCTTTCTTCGTCACTAATTCCTTTGTTTCTTAACACTTCAAGAATTGCATCTTTTTCTTTATATTCACTTGAAATAATTGCTTTTTCAAAACCTAACCAATCTTCAGCACTGCTATAACCACGTGTAAAGTTTTCATCATTCACTTCAGTAAAACCTAGTTTTCTCAATTCTTTTTTGAAGAATTTGAAAGTAGACTCTTCTCTGCCTTTCGATAAATTTGTATTTCTATCTAATTCACCATCTGGAGAAGCATATGCATTAATTGCAATTCCTCTTGCTACAAAATTTGTATCAGCTTTTAACAAAATGCCTAATGCTTTTATTTGTGCTTTATTACTTAAGTTTTTACCAGCTGAAAATTTAGGATTAAATTTATCATTATCTAAAGGAAAATAGATATTGATTGATTTGTTTACTAATTCAACTTTGTAATCATCGCTAGTGAAAATTGTTTGATCGTTATTATTCAATAACAATGGAGTAACAATGGTACCTTCAGCTAATGCACCTACTGTAATAGGAACTTCTTTTCCTAAAGCAGTAAATTTAGGCATTAATTTCGCACTTTTCATACTTGGAGTGTATGCAATTTTTGTACTGTATGATACTTTTCCACCCAATTTGGTGTCAACTGTTTCATCAGCGCTGCCTTTAGCTTTTGTACCTTTTATGGTAGTTTCCTTCAAATTTATTACTGTTCCATCTTCACATTTTAAATATGGAGAAAATGTAACAATTGTTTTTGGATTAATAGATTTAGCAGGAACATTTGCCTTAATAGTAATTTCTACACTGTCACCTTTTATCTCCAATGGATTTGGAGAGACTGTGTAATTGTTTTTTGTAAAGTTGTTTTTTACGCTACATGCAGCTATTAAGCTAATGCAAGAAGCAGTAAAAATAACTTGTTTCATATGTCTCATATTATTTTATAGTTTTGTAGCAGCAATTATAATAATTTTCGTTCAAAAAAACTCAATTAAAATATTTATGTACTTAGTTAAAATAAAAGGAGTTGCAAAAATTCCAGATTATTTACAAATAAGAGATAACAACTTTACTCTTATTTGTTATACCCGAACCGATAGACCTGAAAAGGCCTTAGAGAAATGTGGACTTGGTTTAAAAATAGAAAAAATAAAAGAATTAATGAACAAAGTTCCATTTGGTCAGGTTACTCCATTTGAATTTTAAATTAAATAAATCATAAATAAAATTGTTAAATATGAACAAATCAGTAATTATAAACTTAAAAAACGTAAGTGTTTTTCAGCAAAATACTTTAATTCTTTCCAATGTAAACCTTGATATATTAGCATCAGAATTTATATATTTAATAGGACAAACAGGAAGTGGTAAATCAACTTTGTTAAAAACAATTTATGCTGAACTATCTCTAAATAAAGGAGAAGGTAAAGTAGCTGGCTTTAATTTACATGAACTAAAAGCCAATCAAGTTCCATTTTTAAGAAGAAAAATTGGAATTGTATTTCAAGATTTTCAATTACTTACAGATAGAAGTGTTTATGAAAATTTATATTTTGTGTTACAAGCAACAGATTGGAAGAACAAAGCTGAAATGGATTCTAGAATCAATGAAGTTTTGGAAATGGTAGGTTTAGATACCAAAAGTTTTAAAATGCCTTTTGAATTAAGTGGTGGCGAACAACAACGATTAGTTATTGCAAGGGCATTATTAAATAAACCTGAAGTAATTTTAGCCGATGAACCAACGGGAAATTTAGATCCTGAAACTAGCAATGGAATTATGGAATTATTGCACAAAATTGCTAAAAGCGGAACGGCCATTTTAATGGCAACTCATGATTATAGATTAATATCCAAATTTACTGGAAGAATTATTAAATGCGAAAAAGGTTCAATTAATGAATTGGCTGTCATTGAAGAAAAGTTAATGGGTAACTAATTAGCTTCTGGCGGCTGGCTTCTGGCAATTGGCTTTCTTTTGTTTATTATTTAATATTTCAATAAATTACTTAAATTAAATTGACTAGTGGCCAAATGCTAGCAGCTAGAATAAAAAGATGGAATTAAACTACAAAAAATATGGTGAAGCAAATGAAACATTAATTATAATTCATGGTTTTTTGGGCTCATTAGATAATTGGCATACCCTAGCAACTTCATTTGGCATCCACTTTTCTGTTTACACCATTGACATGCGTAACCATGGAAAATCACCACATACCGAGCACCATACTATTGAATTAATGGTAAATGATTTGGCTGCTTTTATGGACAAACATCAAATAAAATCTGCAAATATTTTGGGTCATAGCATGGGCGGAAAAGTAGCCATGCAATTTGCCTTTGATTTTCCCGATAAAATTGAAAAATTAATAGTTGCAGATATTGCACCTAGACAATATAAACGTGGACACGACTCAGTTTTTGAAGCGTTAAACGCTATAAAATTTGACCAAATTACAAAAAGAAAAGATGCGGAGGACATGCTTTTTCATTTGATACCAGATTTTGGAACACGTCAGTTTTTATTAAAAAACCTGACTCAAAATTCTGAAGGTGCTTATGCTTGGCGAGTAAACTTACCTGTTTTAGAAAAAGAATACGATGAAATTACTAAACCAATTATTTATTCAGGTGTATTTTTAAAACCTGCATTGTTTTTACGTGGTTCACTTTCACTTTATATTCAAGCCGCTGACGAAATTGAAATTCAGGAACATTTTATTTTAGCTCAAATTTATACCATTGAAAATGTAGGACATTGGCTTCATGCTGAAAAACCAAAAGAATTTTATGAAAAGGTGTTTTCGTTTTTAAATGAAAACTAATTCAATAAGGAATTTATCTAAAAAAAGAGCATATTTGATTAAAAAGCTTGCAAATTGAAAAGCACTTTACAAAATTGTAAAATTGATTTTAAGCTACTTAAACAAAAAAATACAAAAAAAAAGGGTTAGCATTTGTATAACTTGATTGTTTTTATACTTTTGCACTCCCTAATCAATGCGAAAGTAGCTCAGTTGGTAGAGCGCAACCTTGCCAAGGTTGAGGTCGCGAGTTCGAGCCTCGTCTTTCGCTCCATTATTAATCAGCTTTTCTTTTATTAGAAAAAATAGTTAATAGGCCCGGGTGGTGGAATTGGTAGACACGCAGGACTTAAAATCCTGTATCCTTTAAAGATGTGCGGGTTCAAGTCCCGCCCCGGGTACTAAAGCCTTTGAATTTATTCAAAGGCTTTTTTTATGTTTCAATTAAAAATCATCCTCAAATTCATCATCTAGTAGCAAATTATCATTGAATAAATTATCGTTCAAATTAGGAAACATGCGGTCTTTTTCACTTTGTTCTTCATGAAAATTATTTTCCTTTTTTATTGCTTTGATGCGTTTTAAAAGTGAGTCAAATGAAGTAACTTCTGCAGGCAAACACATTTCTTTAAAAGCAATCACTTCATCTTGAATATTTAACAAGCGTTCTTCAAACTCATTGATGTCCAAATCATCAAATTGCTTTTCTAAATCTATCAAATTTGACTTTAATCTTTCTAACTCTATGTTTTTCATATAAGGACTTTTATTTTCAGTAAAAATGCAAATTTGCTTTTCGTTTTTTATTTTTCAAAATTATAAATAAAACTATATTGCTTGAAGTTTGTAATTAAGTATAATTATGTCGTTTAAAATATATACAAAAACTGGCGATACCGGCCAAACCTCATTGATTGGTGGTGTTAGGGTTCCCAAATTTCACTTAAGAATAGAAAGTTATGGCACCGTTGATGAATTAAATTCATACATAGGTTTAATAAAAGATAGCATAACAAATAACCAATTTCAAGCTATTTTAGCTGAAATTCAAGATCGATTATTTACTATTGGTAGTCTTTTGGCCAGTGATCCTGAAAAAAGTAAAATGAAAGTTCCCGATATTTTTGAAAAAGACATTGAATTACTCGAAAATGAAATGGATGCAATGGATAAAACTTTACCTGAATTGAAAAGTTTTGTTTTGCCAGGCGGCAATATTGTTGCCTCTCATTGCCATGTGGCACGCTGTATTTGCCGAAGAGCAGAAAGATTAGTGGTTCATTTGGCAACAGAAACAGAAGTAAATCCTATTGTTCCAAAATATTTAAATCGTTTAAGTGATTATTTATTCATGCTTTCCCGCAAAGTTGTCATTGATTCGGGTGCTGCCGAAATAGCTTGGCGACCAAGAATGTAAATTAGACGATGGACCATAGACCATGGTTGATAGTTGAAGGAATAATTTTATTTGCTATCGTCTATTGTCCATGAACTATTAACCACCATCAGCAAATAAAAATAGGAAAGCCAAATTATTCTGCCATCGGCAATGGTAGAAAAATAAGAAAGGAAATATAAAAAAATTGCACTTCCAATACTTGCCAAACATGCTAAATACAAAGGTTTTTCAATGATTTGACGAAAGGTTTTGTTAATTAATTCTTTGAAAAACAATAAGCCAACCAAGCCAAAGCTAAAAATTATACTGAACCAAGAATTGAATCGGTTAAAATTAATGGAAGCACTTTTCAAATCAAAAGTCCAAAAATTATTACGGGTAGTTTCTAACGAAATGGGCGCGTACTTTCTAATAAAATAAAGTCCAAATAAGTATAAAATAAAAGTAACTAATGTTACAAAAATTGCATTTTTCTTGTTGTTTTTAAAATGATAAAACAAGTAAAAAGGAATGCTGATGGCAATGGATTCTTTTACGCATAATCCCAACAAAATAGCCAATACAAACAACCATGCTTGTTGTTTAAAAGTAGCATAAATACTGATTGCAATAAATAAAAAAAGCGCGGTATCAACATAAGCAATACTGGCATAATAAAACATGGGAAATGAAAACAAAAACAGCCAAATAGATTGCCATTTTTTGATGTTTGGAATGTTTAATAATTGCAAAGCATGATAATAAATAAACAGCCCTAAAGCTAAAAACAAAGCATTGATTAAATTAATGGAGGTAAGCGCAGAAAAAGGCAAATAACTAGCCGTTAATGGAACCAAAAACCGCCAATTAGTTGCCGGTCGTAATGCTAATTCCAATGAATTTCCTCTGAAATATTCCACATAATTTTCAAAATATTTTGCATCGTAAGGAACTTGTTTTACAATTATTTGATTGCCGTTAAAGCGTGGCAAAATCATGGCCATAAAAAGCAAACAGGTGATAATAAAATAATATAAATTGCTACTTTTCAAGTTCTAAATTAATATGGTGCTGATTAAAATTTAAATACATTTGTATTGCAATTAACGCATAAGTATTTTTAAA
>CAISTO010000036.1 GCA_903888395.1 uncultured Bacteroidota bacterium
ATGCTGGTACCTGTGGCAGTGATGTTTTTTTTAACAATAAATTATTAGTAAAAGATCTCATTAAGTTGAAGCCTAAATTAGTGATAGAATGTGTAAATACCAGTGATATTTTAGATGTGATTAAAAGAGGGGGAGATGAAAGGTTTAATGAGGATGGTACTACCTTAGGAAAAGTAGGGCCTAAGTGGGAAGTAATCTATCAATATTCACATGTATTTAGAGGTATCATTCATGTTTTTTTCAAATATAATCGAAACCTTATAAAAAGATCAGAATTGAATCAAAAAAAGTCAAAGGCTATTCAAATGATTAAACAAAAAACGGAAGAAACAGCTTCTTTTTGTAAAAAAAATGGAATTCCTTATATTTTACTGATTCAGCCAATTCCTGAAGATTTAAAAATTAATCAAAATCAACCATTACTTTTTATTAATCAACTTTCAGAATTGCCTTATTCAATTAACCTATTTAAACCGATGCATAAGTATTATCTTTTGAATCATATAGAAAATGATAGCTGGGATTTAAATGGGCACTTTAATTCCAATGGATATTTGGTTTTAGCTAATGTTATATTTGAAGAATTACAAAAAAAGAATGAATTGCAATACCTGTTTAATTAGAATGGTTTGGTGAAATCTAAATGCTGATGATTAGATTCCCAATTGGATGTTTTTATTGCATTTTTTTTCTTCATAAAAAACCTAATGATTAGCGCAAATGGCGTAAGCAGTAAAAAGAAAAATAAGCCTAAAATTATTTTGCTATTGATATAGCCCAATATTTTTCCTATATAAAGCCAAAATTGAGCAATTTTCTTAGCTCCAAAAGCACTAAAAACAGAAATACTTAGCACACTAATAGCAATGTAATAACACCAAAAAAAATTAAATAAATATCCAATAATGATAAACCCCAAAACAATGGCATTATTGGTTTCATATACCTTTTCTGTTTTCATGGTGTTAAAATATGGGATAAATAAAGGTGGCAACTGCAGAACTTTCCGCAAATAATAGCAATAAACCCAGCGCCAAAAGTGCTAAAATAATAGGTATAAGCCACCATTTTTTTTGAGTTTTTAAAAATTCAAATAAATCTTTTAGAAAGTCCATTTTTTTGTTTATTTATTAATTAAAAATTTTTCCATAATAAGTGCATCAATATTAGTATTTAAAAAGCAATTGATTGCATCTTCAGGAGTGCATACAATTGGCTCGTCTTTTATATTAAAACTAGTGTTTACCAATACGCCAAAACCAGTTCTTTTTTTAAATTCTAACAATAATTGATACATTAAATCATTGGAAGTTGTTGTTACAGTTTGAATTCTTGATGAATAATCTACATGTGTGATAGCAGGTAAAACCGATCTAACTTGATTAATTGTTTTAAATAAATCACCTTCTATCGGTGTATTTTCTATTCTGAATTTGGGTAAAATTTGATGTACAAAAAGCATGTAATTAGAGTCATGTTTTTGACCAAATAATCTTTCAAATTCTTCCTTCAACATGATAGGAGCAAAAGGCCTAAAACTTTCCCTTTTTTTTACTTTTAAATTTAAATCAGAAAGTATATTGGGTAACAATGGATTTGCAATGATACTCCTGTTTCCTAATGCCCTGGGACCAAATTCCATTCTGCCCTGAAACCACCCAATAATTTTTCCATTAATTAGCAAGTCATTGGTGCTTTGAATCAATTCATTTTCACTTAATTTTCTATATAACAAATTACTTCTTTTCAAAGCATTTTCAATGGCTAATAAAGTAAAATTTGGTCCTAAATTACATCCATTCATTTGGTCGTAATTTGCTGTATATTTTCTTGGAAAATGATAATGCATATGATGTGCTCCTAAAGCCGCGCCTATTGCCCCACCCGCATCTCCTGCCGCTGGTTGAATATATATATTGTCAAATATTTTGCTTTCCAATAACTTGCCATTGGCTACACAATTTAAGGCAACTCCTCCAGCCAAGCACAGGTTATTTGAACCTGTAATTTCCTTCGCCTTTTTGGCCATTTTTATCACCACTTCTTCTAATACCAATTGCAATGCTTTTGCAAGGCAATAATGTGCTTTTAAAATAGGTTCATTAGCCCCCCTTTTTTTAATCCCAAAAAGCATTTCAAATCTTTTTTCATGAATCATTTTTAAAGAGCTTGCATATTTAAAATAATATGGATTCATTTGGATAGAACCATCTTCAAATATTTCAATAATATTATCAATAATTATCTTTTTAAAATGAGCAACTTGTTCCTCTTC
>CAISTO010000037.1 GCA_903888395.1 uncultured Bacteroidota bacterium
TTGGTTTAGTAAATAGCCAAGTAGTTTTAACCAGTTTCCACGATGCCATTTTCACTAAAAAGAATTTAAACCCGGGATTGCTTAAATTAATTGATATTTTTAATTGCTAAAATTGTCAGAAGAAAAACTAATAAAACCGATCGTTGAGCTTGTCGAAACGTAACTACCGTCAGATGCATAATAAGCTTTTGTGTGGGCTTGCGTCAGACGGTTTCAATACTTTTTATATTGTTGGTGCCGCTGCGCTAAAACACCAACAATGGGCAAATTCTCGAATACGCTCGAAGTGACTGGTTGTTAGGGAATTTGATCTTACAATCTTTCAAGCTTCCTCCCGATTAATCGAGATTCTAATCTTTAAATCTTGTAATCTTCCTAATCACCCTGAACACTTGCTCGTTTCAGTCTGTCGTTAATGGCATAACCTAAACCAATATTCGGGAATTTTTCGCTTAAAATAATATCTAAATCTAATTCATCAACATGTCGCATGGCAGCAAATAAATTACTAGCTGCTTCATTTAAATCTTTTGTTTTAGAAAGTACAAATTGATGGGCAATTGGCACTTCAGCAAATGATTCGGAAAATGATATGACTCCTACCCTATTTTTATCAAATAATTGAATGCTCTCACTTAAATTTTCTACAATTTGTAAAGGGTGAACAGGTGCGTAGTGTTTGCTTAGCATGCCTGGGGCAACTATTATATTGTTGTTAGAACCAGTAGCAAGTTTTTTGTTTAAAACAGCTTCAATGGCTTCAATGGCTAGTCCACCAAAACGAAGAATTTTAGGTTCATTTTCTAAAAATGAAATAATGGTGGATTCCACTCCTACTTTACAATTTCCACCATCTAGTATATAATCAATTTTATTACCCAATTGTTGTTCAACATGTAAGGCGGAAGTTGGACTGATGAATCCACTTGGATTTGCACTGGGTGCGGCCAAAGGAAAATTAAGTTTTGCTAATAAATCTAATGTAATAGGATGATTTGGAACTCTGATAGCAACAGCACCAGTTCCGGCAGTAACTATTTCGGGTATTTTATGATTAGCAGGAATGATAAAAGTAATGGGACCTGGCCAAAAATGTTGTGCCAACAATTTTACATCTGCGGGAATTAATAAACCCCATTCTTCAAAGCGTTCAATGCGGTTACTGTGAATAATAAGCGGATTGAATTGAGGACGGTTTTTTGTTTTATAAATATTTAAAACAGCATTTTCGTTAAATGCATTAGCAGCCAATCCATAAACCGTTTCGGTAGGAATGGCTACTAATTTATTGCTATTTAAAAGTTCAATAGCATAAGGTATATTATTTCCAATTGGCAATTTTTTAAAACAAACCGTTTAGTTCAGCTTGAATTTTATCAATAACTTTTCCTAAATCTTCTGGACGTTCAGCATAGTTTAAATCATCCACTTCAATGATTAAATGGCGTGGTTTATAAGAACTAATCCAAGCTTCATAACGTTCGTTTAAGCGTTTTAAATAATCTAAGCGAATACTTTCTTCATAATCTCTTCCACGTTTTTGAATATTATTAACCAAAGTAGGAATTGATGCGCGTAAGTATATCATTAAATCAGGTGGTTTAATGGTATGATTCAAAGAATCAAACATTTTTTGATAGGTTTCAAAATCGCGGGTACTCATTAAACCCATAGAATGAAGATTAGGTGCAAAAATATTTGCATCTTCATAAATAGTTCTATCTTGAATGATATTTTTTTTACCTTTTTGTAATTGTAAAATAGTACCGTAACGGCTATTTAAAAAATAAATTTGAAGGTTAAAACTCCATCTTTGCATGTCTTCATAAAAATCCGATATATAAGGATTGTCCTCTACATCTTCATAATGAGGTTCAAAGTTGTAATGTTTACTTAAAAGTGTAGTAAGTGTTGTTTTTCCCGATCCAATATTTCCTGCTATTGCTAAATGCATATTACTATTTTATTATGCTACGATTTTAGTGCTTTAAAAACAAACGATTTAAACACTGTTTCAACATTTTTGGATTTTGTTGGTATAGTTATTGAAAACTAAGGCATAGTAACATGATAAAATTTATTACTTTGCGCAACATTTTTAAAATGAAGAAACTTCATCAACTTATAATAAGCAGCTTCTTTCGCACATTTTTACCAACAATAGTGGTGGTAATGTTTATATTGCTGATGCAATTCATTTGGCTTTATGTAGATGAATTAGTGGGCAAAGGCTTAGAATGGCATGTAATAGCAGAACTACTTTTTTACTGGTCAGCATCATTAATACCACAGGCATTGCCTTTAGCAGTATTACTGGCTTCCATCATGACATTTGGAAATTTGGGCGAAACCTATGAATTAGTTGCTGCAAAGGCCGCGGGTGTTTCCATTTGGAAAATGTTTAAACCCATGTATTTTGTTATGTTTGGAATTTCGTTATTTGGAGTATTTGTTTCCAATATTCTAATTCCCGTGGCCAATTTAAAAAGTCGTGCATTATTATATGATGTAAGAGAAAAAAAACCTGCGTTGGCCATAACTGAAGGTGTTTTTTACAGTGGTATCCAAGGAATCACCATTAGGGTTGGTAAAAAAGACAAGAAAACCCAAGTAATGCAGGATATTATTATTTATGATAAACGTGCTAACACCGCTCATTCAACAGTTATTTCGGCTAAAAAAGGAACCATGAGCTTAAGCAACGATGGCAGGTTTTTGTTTTTTACTTTATTTGATGGAGCAAGGTATGAGGAAATGGAAACACAAAAAAATTACTACAACACTTTCCCTCATTCAAGCACTTATTTTTCACAAGAAAAAATCATGTTTGACCTAACTGTTTTTAACTTCAACCGAACCGATGAAGATTTATTTAAGCATAATTATGAAATGCTCAATGTATATCAACTTCAATATTACAGCGATTCCTTGAAACGCTTAAAATATTCAAAAGCATTGGAATTAAAGTCGTTTGTTAGGCCCTATTATTTCTTTTTAAAGCGAGATACTTCTCAGAAAAA
>CAISTO010000038.1 GCA_903888395.1 uncultured Bacteroidota bacterium
AAGGTTCAATCCAACTATTTCAATTCCAGCCGAGGTATCTGCAATTCATGGAATTTTTGATGAAGATGTTAAAAACATGCCAACCTTTGCAGAAAATGCAAAAGAATATGCCGAATATTTTAAAGGCTGTGATTTTGGTGGGTTTAATTCAAACAAATTTGACTTTCCAATGTTGGTGGAAGAAATGCTGCGTGCAGAAGTTGATTTTGAAACAGAAGGTAGAAAATTTGTAGATGTTCAACGTATTTTTCATCAAATGGAACAAAGAACTTTAAGCGCTGCTTTTAAGTTTTACTGCGATAAAAATTTAGAAAATGCACATAGTGCGGAAGCTGATACCATTGCAACTTTAGAAGTTTTAAAAGCCCAAATTGTTAAATACGAAGGTCTTGGAAACGATATGGAGTCATTGCATAAAGCAAGCGGACAAGCTAATTTAGTTGATTTGGCTGGTCGAATGATTTATGATGATAACGGAAATGAAGTTTTTAATTTCGGAAAACATAAAGGCAAAATGGTCAGTTTTGTATTTAAAAATGAGCCAGGTTATTATCAATGGATGATGAATAACGATTTTTCGCTAGACACCAAACGAAAATTAACTAAGATAAAAATGCAAGGATTTGGAAGCAAATAAAACTTGTTATTTTAGTCCTTTATAAATAAATTAATTAGATGCTTGCGGCAAGAAGCCTGCAGCAAAAATAAAATGAATAAAACAGAAAGAATAATGTTATACACTTTGGGTGCTATCCAATTTGTAAATATCATGGATTTTATGATTATGATGCCACTAGGTCCAAGTTTAATTTCACGATTTGGCATTGAACCTTCCGATTTTGGATTATTAGTTTCTTCCTATTCTATAAGTGCTTTTATCTCCGGAATTATTACTACTTTTATTATCAATAAATTTGAACGCAAAAATTATTTGATGCGTATTTTTATTGGTTTTTTAATTGGAACTTTTGCCTGCGGATTAGCTCCAACTTATGCTACTTTATTAATTGCGCGTTTTGTAACTGGATTATTTGGTGGGGTGCTAGGCGCAATCATTTTAGCCATTGTTAGTGATGCCGTTCCATTCGAACGCAGAGGAAGGGCCATGGGAATCATTATGGCGGCATTTAGCATTGCTTCTGTCATTGGAGTTCCGTTTGGAATTTTTATTGCAACACAAACAAAACAAATTAGTTATTTAGGTTGGCATGCTCCTTTTTTGTTTCTAGCAATTTTGGGTATTCCTGTTTATTTTTTAGTAAGAAAATATGTTCCTCACCAATCAAAAGCTACTCAATTAGCAGCTTTTGAAATGAATGTAATGCAGAATATAAAAGGTATTTTTAATAACAGAAATAATTTATTGGCTTTGTTATTTGGTGTGGTAATGATGATGGGTCATTTTGCTATTATTCCATTTCTTAGTCCGTATATGGTGAGTAATGTTGGTTTACGTGAAGAAGATTTACCTTTAATATATTTAGTTGGTGGTGGATTAACATTATTTACTTCGCCACTTATTGGCAAATTATCCGATAAATATGGTAAGCTAAAAATGTTTACAATTTTAGCCGTGTTATATGTAATTCCTGTATATTTAATTACCAATATGGAGCCTATGGCAATTTATATGGTGCTAACTGTTTCGGCTATTTTCTTTGTATTTTCAGGACGATTTATTCCCATGCAAGCCATGGTTACAGGCGCTGTTGAACCCAGAATTAGAGCAAGCTTCATGAGTTTTAATAGTTCAATTCAGCAATTAGCAAATGGTGTTGCAGCTTTTTTAGCTGGCTTTGTAGTAACTAACATAAACGGTAAATTAGTTCATTATGATATTTTAGGTTATTTCAGCATTGGAATGGCCTTGTTAAGTATATTTATTGCTTCAAAATTACGTTCAGCAGATGGAAAAACATTTTAAATATGATTTCATAATCATAGGCGGAGGAATAGTTGGATTAGCTACAGCCTATCAATTATTATTAAAAAAAGGCAGTTTAAAAATTGCAATCATTGAAAAAGAAAATGAAGTAGCAGCCCATCAAACAGGGCATAATAGTGGCGTAATACATTCAGGTTTATATTATAAACCGGGAAGTTTAAAAGCACAAAATTGCTTGCAAGGTTATCAAATGCTCATAGATTTTTGTACAGAACACGAAATTCCATTTGATTTATGCGGTAAGTTGGTAGTAGCATCTGATGAAAGTGAAATTGGTGAATTAGATAAATTGTACAACCGTGGTTTGGAAAATGGTTTGACTAAAAACACCATCATTGATAAAGATAGCATAAAGGATTTTGAACCAAATTTACGTGGTGTAAAAGCCATACATGTGCCATATACTGGCATTATTGATTACAGTGTAGTTTGTAATAAATTAGCTGATTTAATTAAACAAAAAGGCACTGAAATTTTTTTAAATCATAAAGTTGAAAAGATAGAAAACCATAACGGGTTTGCTAATATTATTACCAGTCAGCAAGAATTTGAAGCCAAACAATACATCAATTGTGCAGGTTTGTACAGCGATAAAATTGCTGCTTTAAGCAATAAAAATATTGATACCAGAATTATTCCTTTTAGGGGTGAATATTTTATGCTAAAACCTGAAAAAAGGCACTTAATAAAAAACTTAATTTATCCTGTTCCAGATCCTAATTTTCCTTTTTTGGGTGTGCATTTTACCCGTATGATTGATGGTGGAGTAGAAGCAGGTCCAAATGCGGTGTTTGCTTTTAAACGCGAAGGTTATGAAAAAAGTGATTTTGATTTTACTGAAACCATGGAAAGTCTTGCTTGGCCTGGATTTAGAAAAGTAGCTGTTAAATATTGGAAAACGGGAATGGGTGAATTTTACAGGTCGTTTAGTAAAACTGCATTTACCAAAGCTTTGCAAAAATTAGTTCCTATTATTCAAGAAGATGATTTGATTCCGGCAGAAGCGGGAGTGAGGGCCCAAGCTTGTGATAGATGGGGCGGCTTAATTGATGATTTCAAAATTATAGAAGAACCAAATGCCATTCATATTTTAAATGCACCAAGTCCTGCAGCCACTAGTAGTTTAAGTATTGGTAACACCATTGCCGATATGGCCATTGCGAGAAGCTAAAAGATGTTGCCCCACGTTCGATAGCTATCGGACTAAGCTCAGGGTGTCAGTTAATTTTAAATGAATTATAACCATTTAAAAATTGAAAGTTTAAGTTATTAAAAAATAATTTGTGCTATCTGTGTAATCTGTGTAATCTTTGGCAAACATTCAACATTCAACATCCAACATTCAACATTTAATAATCCTTCCATCATCCATTTCTATAATTCTGTCGGTACTTTTGGCAAATTCATTATCGTGGGTTACAATTAATAAAGTTTGTTTGAATTCATGTGCTAATTCTTGGAATATATTGAACACTATTTCGCCATTTTTTTTATCTAAATTTCCTGTTGGTTCATCACCCATTATTATCAATGGATCATTGATTAATGCACGTGCAATGGCAACGCGTTGTTTCTGTCCGCCCGAAAGCTGGTTGGCCATTTTCAACGCTTCATTTTCAATGCCTAAAATCTTCAATTTTTCCATGGCTCTGTGCTCCACTTCTTGTTCTGAATAAGTGCCTAATTTTAAACCTGGAAGCATCACATTGCGGAGCACACTGAACTCATTTAGTAAATAATGAAACTGAAATACAAAACCAATTTTAGCATTGCGAACTAACGCCAATTGAACTTCTTTTTTCTGCTTCATGCTTTCGCCATCTATGTACAAATTTCCTTCGTAATCAGTATCCATAGTGGAAAGTATATAAAGTAAAGTAGACTTGCCACAGCCAGATTTTCCTATTACCGACACAAATTCACCTTTATTTATTGAAAAATTTATATCCTTTAAAACAGGAATGGTTATGGGGTCGTGAAAACTTTTGTTAATGCCCTCGGCTTGTAATACAATTTGGCTCATATTATTTTCCTCTTATAATTACTACAGGATCAATTTTACTTGCTTTTCGAGCAGGAAACATGCCTGCAAAATAAGTAGTAACTAATGAAAAAATTGTTCCAATTAGGTAGAATTTTGGATTGTAATTAATGGGGTAAGTTTTTATTGTTGGCAATGATGCTGTATTGAATGGAATTTGATCAATAACGGATGACAATCCAAAGCCAAAAAGCAAGCCAACCAAACCACCAAAGAAACCGATGCTTAACGCAATGATGATAAAGATAGTATTAACGTCTTTTCCTGAAAAACCCGTTGCTTTTAATATGGCTATGGAGTCCATTTTTTCATAAATCATCATGTTTAAAATATTGTAAATGCCAAATCCTGCCACTATTAATAAGGTAATGCCAACTGCATATGAAATTAAAGTTCTAATGGAACTTCCTGTTTCAAATTGTGAGTTTGCAGTTTGAATATCTTCAGCATCCGTACCAAAAATTTTAGCATATTCTTTGCCTATTTTTGGTGCTTGCGTGATATCAAATAATTTAATTTGAATATCGGTTATATAATTATTGGGTTTGCCTAATAATTTTTGGGTAGTGGCTAACGAAGCATAACTTTGAACCTTATCTAATTCTAGTAATCCCGATTGGAAATAACCAACCACTTTCAGTTGAATTCTATCGCCTTTTGGAGTGGTAATTTGTATTACATCGCCTATGTTTGCTAGCATTTTAGTGGCAGCTCCTTTTCCTAAAATAATACTATTTGGCACATTTAATAAGTCAATATAATTACCCGTTGTAACATAATCTTTAAAGAAAAACAACCTATTTTCTGCTTCTACATCTATTCCATTAATTACTCCAGTTATATTTATTGTGCCAACATTATAAAACACTTGAGCAGTAATTTTAGGTGCTATTCCCATAACTCGAGTATCCGCTTTTAACGCTTTTAAAATAGCTCCATTATTATAAATTTCTTGTCGGGCGCCATTTGGTTTTATGGATTGTATAAAGTTATATTTTTCTTTGAATTTTTCTGATAAATTAATGGGTTGTTTTGGGTTTGCTTTTATCTCATTAAATATTTTTATATGAGCAGTTCTATTCAAAATTAAACCATCCAGTAAATCGTTTAAACCGCTCATAAAACTAAGCAAAGTTATAAACATAGTAATACTAAAAGTTACGCCTACAGCCGCTACTAGCGTTTGTTTCCAACGTGCAAGCAACAACGATTTGGCAATGCTAATGATTAGTTTAATATTCATTATTTTATTGGAACAATTAGTTCGTCATTGGCAGAAATGCCACTAATTATTTCTATTTTATTGTAATCTTTTAGGCCAGTTTTTACTGCTACTTTTTCGCCATTTTCTTTTGTTACAAAACCATCCTCACTTACTACATTTCTAGGTAATGTTAGTGCGTTTTTTTTAGTAGTTATTACAATGTTTGCTTCTACTGTTAAGTTTGGAAAAAGTGTAGTGGGTTGTTTGGTGAATAATGCTTCTACCATAAATGTTTTAGTGCGTTCGTTCATAATAGGGTTTATTTTTTCAACCACTGCTTCATAGGCTTCACCTTTGTAACTATCGAGCGAAACTAAAATCAATTGACCTTTTTTAATTTTTACGATATCAAACTCATCTATTTCAAGTTCTAATTTAAATTGATTGGCCGAACCCACTATTGCCAAAGGAGTTTGAACGTTTACCATTTCTCCTTTTTCTTTTAAACGGCTATAAACTTTACCTTCTATTTCACTCTTTATCACAAAATCGCCCAATTGTTTTTCAGCAATCATTAAATTTTTTTTCGATTGTTGCGAAGCAAAATTCAATTGTCTTTTTAAATCAGAATATCGAATTAAAGTAGCTTGTAAATTTGATTTTGAGCTTTGGAAATTCAATTGTTTTAACTCTAAATCTACTTGCGAACCTACTTGTTGTTTCCATAAATTTTGTTGACGAACATATAAAGAAGAGTCGGTTAAAAATTTGTTTTTAGCAAAATCAATACTCGTTTTTAATTCATTTAATTTGCTTTGATTGGCATCAAAATCGTTATAGTTGGCCGCTAATTTTGCATTATCGGAATTTAACTTAGATGTTTCGTTTTGTATAGCAATTATTGGTGTCCCTACTTTTATCATATCGCCTTCTGTTACCAAATATTGTTGAATAATACCATTCACATTTGAGAATACTTGATATTGGTTTTCTGCCTTTATAATTCCCGAAGCGTAAACCGATTCAGTAATGTCCTGATGCATCGCTTTTACTTTTTCTACCTTGCTTTTACAAGCAATAAAAAAAGAAGAAAAAATTAGAAAAAAGTATATTTTATTCATACATCAAATGTATTGTTTTGAAAAGTAAATATGTATGATGTGCGTCAGTTAATTTATAAATTTTAAAATTACAAGATTAGAAAAATTGGAAGATTACAAGATTGTATTTTAATCGTAGTGGAAGACCTATGTATGTGCCTTAAGTAATCATAACTATAAGCCTGCCTTGAACGATCTGACTTGTAAATACTTTAGATTGATGTTTTATAAACTTTATTCTATTGTTAAATAATTGTTTCCATTTTTAGGGATATAACAGTTATAAAATCATATGATAATATATTTATAACAAACCAATAACAATTCGTTTTTTTTAAAGCAAGTAATTTGAAAATATTTTAAAAATCAAATATGAAAAACATAATTTACAAATTATTAGGTGCTTTGCTGTTTTGTTCGGCAAGCATTTTAACAAATGCGCAAATAAATGCGCAACTCTTAGGGCGATATTCCATAGGAACTTATAATTCCAATGGTGGTGTAGCCGAAATTTCTGCTTACGACCCAGGTTCCAAACGTATGTTTGTAATCAATGGTCCTGACTCAACAGTTAAAATTGTTAGTATTGCAAATCCTGCAATTCCAGTTTTAATTGCTACTATTTCTGTTAAACCTTATGGTATTGATGTTACTTCCGTAGCATGTAACAAAAAAGGTGTTTTTGCTATTTCAGTCATTGACTCTAACGGAAAAACAAATCCTAGTAACATTGTATTTTTAGACATCAATGGTAATTATATCAATAAAGTAAAAGCCGGTGCAAATGCCGATCATGTTATTTTTACTTCTAATGGACAAAAATTATTAGTTGCCAATGAAGGTGAACCAAATGTAGGTTACACCATTGATCCAGAAGGTTCAATTTCTATCATTGATTTAGCTTCTGGTATTGCAAATATTACACAAGCCAATGTTCAAACAGCTGGTTTTACTGCTTTTAATTCTCCAACTGTAATTGATTCTAAAATCAGAATTTTTGGTAAAATTCAATCAGGAACTACTTTTTCTCGAAACTCAACTGTTGCCGAAGATTTAGAACCAGAATACATTGCTATTTCAGACGACAATACTACAGCTTGGGTTACTTGTCAAGAAAATAATGCATTAGCTGTTGTTAATATTAATACTGCTACAGTAACTTCATTATTGCCATTAGGCTACAAAAACCACAGACTTGCTGGAAATGGTTTAGATCCATCAGACAGAGATAATGGTTCAAATGCTGCTTTAGCAAAAATTGATACTTTCCCTGTTTTTGGAATGTTTTTACCTGATGGAATTTCGCATTTTAAAGCTGGCAATCAATCATATTTAGTTACTGCTAACGAAGGTGATGCAAGAGCTGATTGGGGAACTGCTAACAATGAAGAAAACAGAGTTGGCGATGCTGCTTATGTGTTAGATTCTACCAAATTTGGTGGTGCAGCTGGTGTAGCTGCAATAAAAGCAAATACTGCTTTAGGTCGTTTAACAGTTTCTAATAGAACAGGCGATTTTAACAACGATGGTAAAATAGATTCTATTTTTTGTTTTGGTGCACGTTCGTTTTCTATTTGGAATGGAACTACTGGTGCTTTAGTTTGGGACAGTAAAGATGAAATAGAACAAAAAGTTAAAAGCATGTTTCCTGCTAATTTTAACACGGGTCATACTACAAATGCTTTAGATGACAGAAGTGATAACAAAGGTCCAGAACCAGAAAGTGTAACGATTGGAAAAATTAAAGACAGTACTTATGCTTTTATTGGATTAGAACGAATTGGTGGAATTATGATTTATAATATTACCATTCCAACAGCTCCTTATTTTGTTCAATATATCAACACTCGTAATTTTAGTGTTACTCCTAATCAAACAAACTTAGCTTCTGTTGGTGATTTAGGTCCTGAAGGAATTGTATTTATTCCTGCATCAGAAAGTCCAAATGGAGTTAACATGATTATGTTATCAAATGAAGTGAGCGGAACTGTAGCTATATTTAACATAAATACACCAGAAACTGAAGGTATTTCTAAATTACAAGATTATAAAAATAACACTTCGGCTGCTATAGGAACTTTTCAAGGTATCAACTACAAAGAAGCTGGTTTCTCTACTTTGTTTCCAATTCCAAATACCAACGGAACTGAGTTTTGGACTTGTTCAGACAGAGGTGTAAATATTGACTGTGCAAATGCAAACACTGCAAGTTGCCGTCCTACTTACGATAAAATGTATGCATTCCCTTCATATAGTCCAAAAATTCACCGCATACGTATTAACGGTGATTCTATTCAAATTTTACAAACTATTCCTATCAAACGTCCAAATGGATCAGGCGCTTCAGGTATAATAAATCCAACTGGTTTAGGAAGTACAGCGGCAGAAATTGCATCAACTGATACGGTTTTAAATTGTGCAAATTTTAGTTTAAAAACTACTCCAAAAGATACTTTTGGTATTGACCCAGAAGGTTTAGTAGTTGACAAAAATGGTGATTTTTGGTTGTGTGAAGAAGGTGGAGCTACAATTTGGAAACTAAATAAAAACGGTGTATTAGTAAATAGATTTACTCCTTATGCACATTTATCAGGAAAACAAGCTGTAGATATTCAAATAGATTCTGTTTTTAAATACCGTAAGAACAACCGTGGATTTGAAGGTATTTCAATTGCACCAAACGGAAAAATTTATGCTATGATTCAAAGTGGTATTCAATATCCTACCGTTACAATTGGCGATAATACTAGAATTCATCGTATATTAGAAATTGACCCAGCTACTAACAATCAACGCATGTTGGTTTATTTAAACGATGGTATAATTGGAACGGGTAGTAACCAAATTAGATTAAGAGATTGGAAAATTGGTGATATGGCTGCTGTTAACGATAGTACTTTTTTAGTATTAGAAGCGGCAGCACGAGGTACTTCTGATATTAAGCGTTTATACAAAATAAATATTAACCAAGCTACTACTGTTCATTCGGGATTGTATGGTACTTTAACTTTAGAAGGTTTAGTTGATTCAACAGGATTGGCTAATAATGGAATTAAGCCAGTAACTAAAACTTTGGTGATGGATTTATTAGCAAGTGGTTGGCCAGCAGAATTAGATAAAGCAGAAGGCTTAGCTATTATTAATGATAGTACCATTGCAATTGGTAATGATAACGATTTTGGACAAACTTCTCCATTAGCAAATGGAATAGCTACGGCCACAGGAAACTTAAGCCATCTAATCACTTACAGATTGAGTGGTGCTAAAAAATTAGCAAATTATAAACCATCTGTTCTATCAGTATCAACTCAGTCAGCTTACTTAACACCGGAAGCTCCTGGTGTAAAAATAGATCCAATTCTTACAGTTGGTGATGAAGCGCAGAAC
The DNA here is from genome assembly GCA_903888395.1 of uncultured Bacteroidota bacterium. GTDB lineage: Bacteria > Bacteroidota > Bacteroidia > UKL13-3 > UKL13-3 > JAAFJM01. The sequence continues at coordinate 9,678 of CAISTO010000038.1, forward strand.
GGATATAAATTAGTAGGATTAGGAGATGGAACAGGTGCTTTTGATAATGGAAATGGTACATTTACTTTCTTAGTTAGTCATGAAATAAACAACTTATTAGGTGTTAACCGTGCACATGGTGCAAAAGGTGCTTTTGTATCAAAATGGGTAATTAACAAAAACAATTTATCTGTTGTTAGTGGTGCTGATTTAATTCAAAAAGTTAATATTTATACTCCAGGCGTAGGTTATACACTTTATAATCCTGCTGATACTACAAGCAAAAAAGCTTTCAGTCGTTTCTGTTCATCAGATTTACCTTCAATTTCAGCATTCTATAATGCTTTAACTGGCTTAGGAACTCAAGAACGTATATTTATGAATGGTGAAGAAACTGGTATTGAAGGAAGAGCTTTTGGTCATATTGTTACTGGAGCTAACGCTGGTACTACATATGAGTTACCTTATTTAGGTAAATTCTCATGGGAAAATGCAGTTGCCTCACCTGCTTCTGGAAATAACACAGTGGTTGCTGGAACAGATGATGGTACAGACGGACAAGTATATTTTTATGTAGGTACTAAAACCAATGCAGGAAACGAAATGGACAAAGCTGGTTTAACCAACGGAAGATTATATGGTATATCAGTTACAGGTTTACCTGCCGAAATAAGTGCTACAGTTCCTGCTCCAAACACAACTTTTTCAATGGTTGATTTAGGAATAGTAAAAGATTCAACAGGATTGGCTTTAAATAATAGAAGTAATGCATTATCGGTAACTAAGTTTTTAAGACCAGAAGATGGTGCTTTTGACCCTTCAAATCCTAACGATTTTTACTTTGTTACTACTAACTCATTTATAGCTCCAAGTAAAATGTGGAGATTACGTTTTACTGATATAAAAAATCCTACAACAGGTGGAACTATTACTGCTGTGTTAGATGGAACTGAAGGTCCAAAAATGATGGATAATATTGGTATTGATAACTTTGGACATATTATTATTCAAGAAGATCCAGGTAATCAAACACATTTAGCAAAAATTTGGCAATACACCATTGCAAACGATCAAATTAAGTTAATAGCCTCACACGATTCATCTAGATTTATTGCTGGTGGTTCTAACTTTTTAACTCAAGATGAGGAATCATCAGGGGTAATTGATGTGCAGGATATATTAGGTGCTGGTAACTTTTTGTTGTTCGACCAAGCTCATTACAGCTTAGGTGGGGAATTGGTAGAAGGTGGACAAATGTTGAAAATGTTTGTTCCAACTAATAATTATACTTTACAAGTATTGCACTCATCAGATATGGAATCAAGTATAGATGCAGTGATTGATGCTCCAAACTTCGCAGCAGTAATGAATAAGTTAGAAGACACTTATGCAAATACTGTTAAATTAGCATCAGGCGATTGTTTTATTCCTAGTCCTTTCTTATCGGCTGGTGAAGATGCAAGCGTTCAAACTCCATTAAGAAATACAGCTTCTAGTTATTTCAGTGGTTCTACTGCTGGTTTACGTGCAGCTATTGGACGTGTTGATGTTTCAATGATGAACATTATGGGCTTCCAAGGTTCTGCTTTAGGAAACCATGAGTTTGATCTAGGTACTAGTGAAGTTAACAGCATAATTGGAGTGGACATTAGAAGTAACGGTGCCGACAAACGTTGGATTGGTGCTCAGTTCCCTTATTTAAGTGCTAACTTAGATTTTAGTGGAGATGCTAACTTATCGTATTTATATACAAACAAACGTTTATCAGTTGATTCATTCAAAACCTCACCAACTATTACTGCTAATTCACAGAAAAAAGGTTTAGCTCCTTCTTCTATCGTAATTGTAAATGGTGAAAAAATTGGTTTAGTAGGTGCTACTACTCAATTATTAGAAAATATTTCATCGCCAGGATTTACAAAAGTAGTGGGTTCCAAAACAGATAATATGCCTGCTTTAGCGGCTATTTTACAACCGGTAATTGATAGCTTACGTTTTGTTGAGGGTATTAACAAAATTATTGTATTGAGTCATTTACAACAGTTGGCTAACGAAAAAGCATTGGCCCCATTATTAAAAGGTGTTGATATTATTATTGCTGGTGGTTCACATTCATTGTGTGCTGACGGTAATGATAGATTACGTGCAGGAAATGTAGCTGCCGATAAATATCCTATTATGACTCAAAACAACGACAACGAACCCTTAGCCATTTTAAATACAACAGCTGAATGGAAATATGTTGGTCGTTTTGTTGCTAACTTTACTGAAGCAGGTGTTTTAATTCCTTCATTGTTAGACAGCGTTATAAATGGTGCTTATGCTGCTGATACAGCTATGGTCACTTCACTTTGGGGTAATTATAACAGTGCGTTTGCTACAGGAACTAAGGCCGCAAACGTACGCATACTTTGTGCTGCTATAGGTAATGTAATTGTAAATAAAGACGGAAACAAGTTTGGAAAATCAAGCGTGTTTTTAGAAGGAAGAAGAGATTTTGTACGTACACAAGAAACTAACTTAGGTAATGTATCATCGGATGCAAACTTATGGTTGGCTAAAAAATACGATTCACAAGTAAGAGTTTCAATTAAAAATGGTGGTGGAATTCGTTCTGCAATTGGTCAAGTAGTTTCAATTGGTAATGGTGTTCAATTATTAACTACTGCTGCTAATCCTACTGCGAATAAAAATGTTGGTGATATTAGTCAATTAGATATTGAAAACTCTTTACGTTTTAACAATAAACTTTCTATAGTATCGGTTAATGCTGCTGGTTTAAAACGTTTATTAGAACATGGTGTTTCTGCCTCTAAGCCTGGAATTACTCCTGGTCAGTTCCCTCAAGTAGGTGGTGTAATGTTTAGTTACGATACTACAAGAGCGGCAGGAAGCAAAATTCAATCAATGGTTTTAGTTGATTCTATTGGAAACAGATTAGATACTATTGTTAGAAATGGTGTTGTATATGGCGATACATCAAGAACTATAAAAGTAGTAACACTTGATTTCTTAGCAGGTGGTGGCGATAGTTATCCGTTTGTAGCAAATGGCTTTAACCGCATTAATTTAGATACTGCATTTAAAGACTCATTGTATGCTAAATTTCAAGCAAATGGAACAGAACAAGATGCTTTTGCTGATTACATGTATGCAAAACACAATAGCACTCCTTATGCTGTTAGAGATACTAATTTATTAGGTGATAACAGAATTCAATTATTAAATGCTCGTCAAGATGGAATTTTCCCTCCAGTAGTTCCAGTAATTTCAATTGCTGCTGCTCGTGCTTTACCTACCGATACTGTTAAAGTTAGAGGTATTATAACTAGGGCTTGGGGAAGATTTATTTATATTCAAGACGGTACAGGAGCAATTGGCGTTCGTCAATCAAGCGGTGCAATGGTTGATTCAATAGTAAGTGGTGGCTTAAAAGCTGGTGATAGCGTAGAAGTAAGTGGTGGTAGAAGTGATTTCAATAACTACTCTCAAATTGCTTTACAAAGTGGTTTATACAGAGGAAAAAGCATTATAAACAAAATAATGTCGAACAGACCATTACCACCAGTTCAATTATTAACTGTAAAACAATTATTGGCTAACCCAGAAGCTTACGAAAGTGAGTTGATTAGAATTGAAAATTTAAGAACAAGTTCAACTGGTAATTTTGCCGCAAGTACTAACCATAACGTTTGGGATGGAACTACAACAGGCGATACCACTATATTTAGAGTTATATCTGCTGCTGATACCGAAATAGAAGATGCTCCTGCATTAGCAGTACCAACTGGATTATTTACTTTTGAAGGTACTTTAATTCAATTCTGTTCATCGCCTACTAGCGGTTGTACTAATGGTTACCAATTACAAGGTGTGCGAAAAGGTGATATTTTACCACAAATAGTAATACCTGTTTTAGGTTTATTTAACTTAGCAAATCCTGCAAATAATAGCCGCATTGTAACTGATAGTGCAAGTACAACTTCTATCAATATTAATTGGACAAAATCAACAAATGCTACATTATACAAATGGATGTTAACTAGTCAAGCTGGTACTTTCACTGCACCATTGCTTACATTATTATCAAACAATGCTGGTGTTGATTCTACTTTAACTTTATCATCCGGAAGCGTAGATGCAATTTTAGCTGGTTTAGGTATTGCCAAGGGCGATTCAGTGAATACAAAATGGACCGTTTTTGCTTATAAATCTTTAACCGATTCATTGCAAGCTAGCCAAGTATTTAACTTAACTTTAGCAAGAAGTAAGGTAGTTTTAGGAGCATTTAACTTATCAAATCCTACTAACAATACAACTTTAGTATTGACTCCTAATAGCACAACGCCTGTTGTAATTAATTGGACAGCATCGGCTAACGCAACTAAATACACTTGGAAAGCAGCTACCTTAGCTGGTAATTTTAATAATCCATTATTGAATTTAAATGCAGATAATGCAGGTGCTGACACCAAATTGACTTTAAGTCACAATGCAATAGATGGAATATTAGTTGCAAATGGAGTTGCAAAAGGTGATTCAATAAAACTTCAATGGACAGTTTATGCAAGCAGAAGTTCTGATTCTTTAAAAGCAGTTGAAACATTTAATATTATATTGGTTCGTGGCCCTGGAGTTGGAGTGAACAATATTGATTTTAAAAACAATATCAATGTTTATCCTAACCCTGCTCAAATAGATTTATTTATTAATAGCAATAACATAACTGGAAATATGAATGTGAAGTTATATTCAATTACAGGCCAATTATTGATAGAAGAAAACATGGAAGCCTCGATGACAAACAAAATAAACGTTAGTAATTTACAAGACGGAATTTATATGTTATCGATTACAGGAAATAATGAAAAAAATGCTACTATAAAAGTAGTTATTACACACTAAATAATTATTTCAATTTTTTAAGAAACGGGCAAGTATTTTAAAATACTTGTCCGTTTTTTTTATATAAAAAATCTGCTTATAAATGTACAATACAAATTTTTACATAACAATGAAAAATTCTAAACTTTAAAAATCTGTTAAAACTGCTGCTGTTTTTATAAATAAAAAATCATTCATAATCTAGCATTCAAAATTCAAAATTTATTCAACTATATTCGCAGTTCATTTTTTATCATGGAATCTACTTTAAAAATATACAATACTTTATCTCGAACTACAGAAGATTTTAAATCCATTCACGCGGGTCATATTGGCATGTACGTATGCGGGCCAACGGTTTATAACAATGCGCATTTGGGTAATGCACGTACATTTATTTCGTTCGATGTAATATTTCGTTATTTTTTGCATTTGGGTTATAAGGTGCGCTACGTGCGCAATATTACCGATGCTGGACATTTGGAAAGTGATGCCGATGAAGGCGAAGATAAAATTGCTAAAAAAGCAAAATTAGAACAGCTAGAACCAATGGAAATTGTACAGCGTTACACCATTGATTTTAGAGAAACAATGCGACTGTTCAATACCTTGCCGCCAAGCATTGAACCTACTGCTACGGGACATATTATTGAGCAAATAGAAATGACCAAACAGATCATTGAAAATGGATACGCATATGAGGTAAATGGTTCTATATATTTTGATGTAGAAAAGTTTACCAAAGAATATAATTACACCATTTTATCGAACAGAAATTTAGATGATTTGTTAAACAATACCCGCGATTTAGATGGACAAGGTGATAAACGTGGCCGCTTAGATTTTGCACTTTGGATAAAAGCAAAACCTGAACATATTATGAAATGGCCAAGTCCGTGGGGAGTTGGTTTTCCTGGTTGGCACCTAGAATGTTCGGCCATGAGTAGTAAATATTTGGGAAATGAATTTGATATTCATGGAGGTGGAATGGATTTAGTTCCTACCCATCATACCAATGAAATAGCTCAGAATTTGGCTTGCCATAAAACGCAACCTGCACGTTATTGGATTCATACCAATATGTTGACAGTTAATGGCCAAAAAATGAGCAAAAGTTTAGGAAATTCTTTTTTGCCAAATGAGTTATTTTCTGGAAATCATAAATTATTAGATAAAGGTTACAGTCCAATGACGGTGCGTTTCTTCATGCTTCAGGCACATTATCGCAGCACATTAGATTTTAGTAACGAAGCATTGCAAGCTGCTGAAAAAGGTTTTGCCAGATTAATGAATGCCATGAAGTTGATGGATGGCTTAAAAACAAGTGCAAATAGTTCAATAAATATCAATGTTGTTCAATCTGAAATTTACAATGCTTTGAACGATGATTTTAATACGCCCATTGCTATAGCAAGTATTTTTGAAGCGGTGAGAATGATTAATTCTATTAACGATGGCAAGGAAACCATTACCGAAACTGATAAAGCTAGTTTGAAAAAATTGATGACTGAAATAGTTTTTGATGTATTGGGATTACAAGAAGAAAATAATACAGATACAAGTAAAATTGACGGTTTAATGAATATGATTATTGATCAAAGAAATCATGCAAAAATGAACAAAGATTTTGCTACCAGCGATGCCATCAGAAACAAACTAAAAGACATTGGTTTTGAAATAAAAGATGGGAAAGATGGAACGAGTTATAGTTTGATAAATTAGCAATTAGATAGAGAACAGCCACAGATTACACAGATTACACTGAAAAATTAAGAACAAAAGCATCAATTGCCGTTCGGCTTTAGCCAACGGAAACAAAAAAATAGCCACAGATTGCACAGATTACACTGAAAAATTAAGAACAAAAGCATCAATTGCCGCTCAACTTTAGCCAACGGAAACAATAAAAAAAAACAGCCACAGATTGCACAGATTACACTGAAAAATTAAGAACAAAAGCATCAATTGCCGTTCGGCTTTAGCCAACGGAAACAAAAAAATAGCCACAGATTGCATAGAAAATTTTAAAAGAATTTTAAAAGAGAATCTGTGAAATCTCTAGCAAATAAACACTAACAAAAACAGCATACAATCAGTGATATCTGTGAAATCTGTGGCAAAAAACAATCAATATGAAAAAAATTATAACCTTCATTTTATCATTCAGTGTAACTTTTTTGGCAAATGCACAAGCACCCAAATCATACACCTCATCTGAAATATTGTTACAACTTAAAAAGTTAAATACTGTTGGTTCGGTGCTATACATTGCAGCGCATCCCGATGACGAGAACACACGTTTGATCGCCTATTTGGCCAATGAAAAATGTTTGCGCACTGGCTATTTAAGTTTAACACGTGGCGATGGTGGACAAAATTTAATTGGTTCGGAACAAGGCATTGAGTTAGGAATGATTCGCACGCAAGAGTTATTGGCAGCCCGCAGAATTGATGGTGGCGAGCAGTTTTTTACACGTGCTTACGATTTTGGTTTTAGTAAAAATCCAGAAGAAACTTTTACCAAATGGAGCCATGATTCTATTTTGAGTGATATGGTTTGGGTAATCCGTAATTTTAGGCCCGATATTATCATTACGCGTTTTGCTACCGATGGAAGTGGCGGGCACGGACATCATACTGCATCAGCAATGTTGGCGGAAGAAGCTTTTGATGCAGCAGCCGATCCAACTCGTTTTCCGGAGCAATTGCAATATGTTTCAGTATGGAAAACCCGCAGGATGTTTTGGAATGTAAGCACTCGTTTTGCAAACCCAAATGCTGACATGAGCCCGTATATCAAATTAGATGTAGGCGGATACAATCCTTTATTGGGTAAAAGTTATGGCGAAATAGCAGCCGAAAGCCGCAGCATGCATAAAAGTCAAGGTTTTGGAAGTGCCAAACAACGTGGCGAAAGCTTAGAATTTTTTAAACCATTAAAAGGCGATACCACTGGAATAAAAGATATTTTTGACGGAATAGATTTTACTTGGAAAAGAGTGAAAGGTGGAGAGAAAATTGGGAAACAGATTTCGAAAATAATGAAGGAGTATAAAATTGAAATACCATCAAGTAGTAAGATAGATTTAGAGAAATTAAAACTCCTATTTGAATTGGAAAATGTTTCAATTCATCAAGATTTTTTAAGAAAAATTCTATTCAATAGTTGTGGTATTGTTAAAGAGGCTGTAGTAGAGAAGCCAAACTATAGTTTAAATGAAAAATTTAATTTGATCAAACAAACTATTGTAAGAACCACAAATTATACAAAAGATTACAAATTTAATATCATCCATTTTGACACAACAAAATTTTCAAGTAATGAAATTTCTCAACCTTATTGGTTAGTTAATCCAATTGAAAAAAACATGTTTGTTATTAAGGAAAAATATAACTTATTAAGAAACAGTCTAACATTTCCTTATACTTTTAGTTCTTTTAATTTTGAAACAAGTTCCAATTCTTTTAAGTATATAGAACATATACAATACAAATGGGTGGATCCTGAAAAAGGTGAGTTATACCGTCCGTTGGTAATTACTCCACCAGTAATGATTAATTTAACTCAAAAAAGTTTTGTATTTACCGATGAAAAACCAAAAGAAATTCAGGTAATTGTTAAAGCAGGAAAAGACAATGTAAAAGGAGTTTTGAGTTTAAAATCTGATAGTAAATTAAATGAACACAAAATAATTTCAGAAGATAAAAACAACCCGAAAGTAGCACTTGCAGCATTAACCACCTTTAACTATTCGCCTATTTCATACAATTTTGAAATAGCAAAAAAAGGTGATGAAAAAATATTTACTTTTCAGTTCCGAGCACCTGTCACTTCCAATGTCACCCTGAGCGGAGTCGAAGGGTCTACAACCATCAATTTCACAGCCGAAATAGATGGCACCGAATACACCAAAGGAATCAAAGAAATAAAGTATGACCATATTCCTGTTCAAACATGGTTTCCAGAGGCTGAAGCTAAATTGGTAAAAGTTGATGTGAAGAAAACTTTTAATACTGTTGGTTATATTCAAGGTGCTGGCGATGCAGTGCCTGCAAGCATGGAGCAAATGGGTTATAAAGTTGTAATGATTACTGATGAACAATTACAAAATGGAAACTTGAATGAATTTCCTGCCATTGTTTTAGGTGTGCGTGCATTTAACACCAATGAAAAATTACAACAGTACAAACAACGAGTGTTTGATTATGTAAAAGAGGGTGGAAACTTAATTGTTCAATACAATACCAATAGTTTTTTTGGACCATTGAAAGATCAAATTTCACCAGTTCCATTTAAACTTAGCCGTGATAGAGTTACTATTGAAGAAGCGCCTGTTACTTTTTTATTGCCAGAGCATCCAGTCTTAAACTTTCCCAATAAAATTATCAATGCCGACTTTGATGGTTGGATTCAAGAACGTGGAATATACTTTGGAACCGACATGGATAGCAGTTTTCAATGTCCCTTAAGTATGAACGATCCGGGTGAAAAACCCAATAAAGGAAGCTTGATTATTGCCAAATATGGCAAAGGAAATTATGTTTACACTGGCTTAGCTTTTTTCAGAGAATTGCCAGCAGGTGTTCCCGGTTCATATCGTTTATTTGCGAATATTTTAAGTTTAGAAACTGATAAAAAATTTAAATAGATCCATTGTCATCTTTTTGTTGTCGTAAGCAATGGAATTTGTTTTGAAACTATAATGCACTTTATTTGTATTTAGTAATTAACTTATAGTTAAACAATAAAATTAATAAAATGAAAAAAACCATCTTATATATCTTTTTAAGTTTATGTCTTCATGTAGCTTATTCACAAAAAAGTAATCAGCCAATTGATATACTTGGACAACAATTTACTACCAATAATTATTATGAAATAACTGCTCAATTAGATAGTTTCTGGGAATCACAGCCTAATAAATATAACAAAGGTTCTGGTTTTAAAGTATATCAAAGATGGAAAGAACATTGGAAGTATTATTTAAATGCAGATGGCACTTTAATGAGTGGCGACCAAATAGCAAATGAATATTTAAATTCAAGAAAAAAGAACCCTAATTTAAGTAAAAAAGCAGATAGCATTGATATGAGTAATTGGATTCCAATGGGTCCGTTTACCCATGTGAACAAAGGTTCGTGGAGTTCAGG
>CAISTO010000039.1 GCA_903888395.1 uncultured Bacteroidota bacterium
AATTCTTTGTTTGATAATGATTCAATATTACTAAACCCAGTTTTTAAAGTTGGTTTATGGCAACTTACACAACCAATTTGAGTAAAAATATTTTTACCATATTGAACAGTAGCATCATTTTGGTTTCTTTGAATTGGCGCCTTTAAAGTTTGTAAATAAAATACCACATCATGAACAGTATTTGTTGGAATTTCTGGATCAATTTCTTTCAAAGAATAAACGTCTAAAGGATTAAAAACAGAGGTAATTCCAATGTCTTGGTTATAGGCAGTTACGGTTTGTTGTAATAAATTATAAACGCTTGCTTTTTTTCCTAATTTACAAATGTATTTGCCGCCTTGTTTAATAGCATTGGCATTTGGGTTTATGTACGAAGGAATAAAATTCCAATTCGGAACTCCAGAAATTCCATCTCCATCCACATCATTTGGGTCAGACATTGCTAAAATATCAGCATCGGAAACGAGTTCTAAAAAACCTAAACCACTTGCAATAGGAGGTGTGAATTTAGCATAAGTAGCACCGAAAGGAATTTGTTCAGGCTTAAAACCTGGTAAAGCCCTGTTTTGTAATAAAGGCCCACCTTGTTCTAAAAATTGATTGCCTGTGCTGTCTGTTTGTCCAAAACGAGTGAGGGTTGTAAAAGGATGTCCTTTCCCATCTCCAGCATGACAACTTCCACAACTGGTTGCAACAAAAACTGGCCCTAGTCCTGTTTCGGCTGAAAATATTTGATCGTTAAAAGCCACATCACCTCGTAAATGTTGTAATGATTGTGCATGAGTAAGACCATCAACTGGACCGTCAAGCAGTTCATCATCATTGGGAGAAGCAGGCATTATTTTTTCACAAGCTACCAGCGAAAAAACAAACAGTAAAATAAAAAATAATACTTTAAAAGTTAAATTAGCACGCATAATTCTTTTTAGTTATGCGTGCAAAAGTAATAAGTTAGGTAAGTCTAACAAATTTATTTTCAAATTTCATCAAATTCAAACTTGTCAAAATCACTATTAGCGTTACTCCTACGTCTGCGGCAATTGCAAAAACTAAATTACTGTAACCAATAAATGCAAGTGTTATAAATATCAATTTTACGGCTATTGCTCCAATGGTGTTGAATTTTATTCTGCGTAATGTTTTTTGACTTAACCGAATAAGAAACGGTATGAGTGAAAGTTTGTCGTTCATCAATGCAATGTTTGCGGTTTCTATTGCGGTGTCGCTTCCTGCTGCTCCCATTGCTATGCCCACTGTGGATTGTGCTAATGCAGGTGCATCGTTTATTCCATCGCCTACCATTGCCACAAATTTATATTGTTGCAAAAGTTCTTTGATTTTTTCGGCTTTGTTTTCGGGTAACATATTTCCAAATATTTTTTTGATGCCTACTTGTTCGGCTACAAATTTTGCTGCGTTTTCGTGGTCGCCTGTGAGCATTACGGGTTCAATGTTTAATAACTCAATTTCTTTTAATGCTGCTTGGCTGTCGGGTTTTATTTCGTCCATTAAACCCAAAATACCTGCCACACCATCGCCAAAACTTACTACTACACTTGTTTTGCCTTGTGCTGAAAGTTGTTCAACAATTTTCTCGGCTTCTTTATCTATTGGCTGATGTTCTTTGATAAATTCCAATTTGCCAACATATATTGTTTCATCTTCACACACTAAACATTTTGCTATTGCCCCTTTACCCATTATGCTTTTGAAACCTTCGGTTTTGTGTGGTTCAAATCCTTCTTTCTTGCTTGCATTAACTATGGCTTGTGCCAATGGATGTTCGCTAAAAATTTCTGCTCCTGCGGTGCAAGCCAAAAGTTCTTCTCGGCTTGTTCCGTTTAAAGGAAATACATCTGATACAATCGGATTTCCAAAAGTAATGGTTCGTGTTTTATCTAATGCAATTGCCTTGATGCTTGCCAATGCTTCAATGTATTTTCCGCCTTTTACTAATGCTCCTTTTGCTGATGCGTTTCCGATTGCTGCGTAAATGGCTACTGGTGTGGATATAACCAATGCACAAGGACAAGCAATGACTAAAAGTGTAATTGCCTGTTGCAACCAATGGTTAAAATCTAATTGCATTGCAAATACTGGAATGACAAAAACTAAAACTGCCATTGCAATAATTGACGGTGTGTAATATTTTGAAAATTTCTGAATGAATTTTTGTGTTTCGCTTTTGTTGCCCTGTGCTTCAAATGTTAGTCGAATGATTTTTGAAAAAGTAGTATCAACAGAAAGTTTTGTTGTTTCTATTTCTATAAAACCATTTTTGTTTAGCGTTCCTGCAAAAAGATTGTCGCCTGTGTGTTTGTCTTTGGGTATGGGTTCGCCTGTGATTGCAGCTTCGTCAACGGTGGTTTCGCCTGAAATTATTTTTCCGTCAAGCGGTATCATTTCACCTGGCTTAACTTGAATGATTGTTCCGACTGCGATTTTATCAATGGTAACATTTTCATTTTGTGATTTTACAAAAGCGGTCTTAGGTGCTTTGCTAACCAATTCATCTAATGCTGATTTAGAGTTTTCTATTCCAATATCTTCTAATCGTTCGCCTAAAACATACAACACAATTACAACCGCTGCTTCAGGATATTCGCCTAAATAAAATGCTCCGATAACTGCAATGGTCATTAATAAATTGATGCTGCTGAATTTGAGTTTAAAGATTGCTTTTGCTCCGTTCCACAAAACATTATAGCCAATTCCTAAAATGAATATGGCGAAAACGAAAGGTGCATAAGGCATAGGTATGTGAATGCCCATTATGGATAAAACTTCTAAGGCAGCTACTATAGTAATTGCTGAAAGTAGAAAGAGAAATTTTTTGTCGTTAATTGGTAATTTCATTGCTTGTATGTGTTTGAATAATGATTAATAAATCTTCGGGTATTTCCATTGGATGCAATGGTGGAACATTTGCACCACCTGTATTGCCAACAGGTATTTTACCAACGAACGATTTTACTCCACCAAAAATAAGCCTTGGAATTTGCCCAATTATTTCTTTACTGTTTTTTGTTTTTATTCCAAAAAGTAACATTTTCCAGTGGACAAATGAATGTGCAAATGGGTAGGGTTGACCAAGTATATGCGCTCTTTCCAAATGTAGCCAACTTTGCTGCAAATACCCTTTTGAAAAGGTATTTTCAGCATTGCTAAGCTCTTGTTGGTAAAATGGTTTTAGTGCTGGGGGCATTGTGGTGTAAAACTTCATTTTATTATCCACCTTTTTTATGTTCAAAGGCTTCACATTCTGGATGCTCTTTACAATCTTCGGCTTTTGGGCATTTTTCGTGTGCTTCGCATTTGGGATGTTCAGGACAATTTTCTGCCTTAGGACAATTTTTTGCGTGTTCTTCACATGCTGTTAAATCAAGATTGCTTTTGCTGTTACTACACGAAACAAATAGTAAGCTACCAAGTAGCAATATTGGGAAAATTACTTTTTTCATTTTTCTTTTTTATTTTATTTATTGATGAGTTAATTGTATTTCTTTCTAATGTCCGCAAGCATCCATTTGTCCGCTTGTTTTGCTTTTGGATAATAGGTAAAAAGCACCTTTGGTTACAACGATAGCATCATTTGGAACTTCATCTATAAATGCTACTTCAGTATATCCTAAATCGCTTGTTCCTTTTCTTACTTCCTTCATTGTAAAATAAAATGCTTCATTGTTTTCAACTGCTTTGCATTTTTCATGCTCTTCACATTCTTTGTGCTTGGTACATGGTTCTTTCAATGGGCTGTGTTCGTGTTGCTCACATTCAGGATGTTCGGGACAGTTTTCTGAAGGAGCACAAAATTCGTGACCTGCACAATTCTTGTGTTTTTTGCAGGCTGTAAATTTATTTCGAATAAAAACAAACTCTTTTCCATCGGTTGTAAAAACGGCTTCACTTGGAACAACGGTTGCTTTATTTTCGCCTACATCAATCAATGCACTTACATACATTCCTGGAATTAGCTCATGATTTTCGTTTCTTATTAAGGCATGAACACTAATTGCCTTTGAGTTATTTTCAAACGATTTATTGATACCGAAAATTTCACCCTCTATACTTTCACTTCCATGTTCTTTCTGATGTTCGGGCATATTGGTAATAATGAAATGTATTTTTTGCCCAACTTTTACTTTGAAAATATCTTTTTCATATACTAATAAATCGCAATGTATTTGGCTGTTATCGATAATTTCAAAAAGCATTTTGTTAGGTTCGGCATAAGCCCCAGTATGTGCATTTATATGTCCGATATAGCCACTAATAGGTGCTGTAAGAACCATCGAAGAAGCAATGTTTCCTTTTGAAAGTTCTGTTAGATTTACTGATAGTATTTTTAACTGACTTTCCAACGAATTTAATTTTGCTTTTCCGCTGTAGTAATCAGCTTCGGCTTTTTGAAATACTTTACCAGTACCTGCATTTTGTTCAGCAAGTTCTTTTTGACGTTGGTATTCTTTTTCAAGAAAAGAGAAATTGCTCTTAACTGTTATATATTCTTCCTGTAACTTAATAAAATCAGGATGTTCAAGTATTGCAAGTGTTTGTCCTTTTGTTACTTTGCTGCCTTCCAATACTGAAATTGATTTTACTACAGCACCAATAAAGGTTGAAACTTCAGCTTTGTTTTGTGGTGGAACTTCCAAATGACCACTTGCTTTTATGGAAGTTTTTATGTTTTGCATTTCTATGTTGCCCAATTTTATGTCAACTGCTTCAAACTGTTCTTTTGTTAGTTCTACAAATGTTACCAATTCCTCTTTTGGAATTTCAGCAGATATGTTTTCAATTGGTTTGTTGTTGCAAGCGATTATCAAAATACCGCATAGCATTGCTATTATAATGAATGTTCTTTTCATTGTTTGAATTTATTTGTTGATTAAGAAATTTATATTGATAATGGATTGATTGATTTGACTAATGGTTTGCAGATAGTTTAATTGCACATCGGTAGCTGTTTGTAATGCTTGCAAATATTCAATATAGCCAATGTCTCCACTTTTAAAACCAACTTTTGCTGTTCTGATAATTATTTCTGCGTTGGGCAAAGCCGTTGATTTGTAATAGTTGAATTGTGAAAGATTCTGATTGTAATGCAGAAAAGCATTTTGCAACTGGTTTTGTAAAATGAGTTTTCCATTGTCTGCTTCTTTCTGTAAAGCTTGTTGTTTATAATTAAGCGATTTAATTTTAGAAGCAGTATTGAAAAAAGTAAGTGGAACACTTACCCCTACATTAAAGCCTTGAAAGCGTTTGTTTTCGTCAAAATTTACATCTGTTCCGTTGATGGCTTGCACACCAATTAAAGACTGGTTGAAATAGCCAACATTGAAATCAGGTAGGGTTGTAGCAGTTTCCACCTTTTTGTTTTTCTCTGCAATAATTACTTGTTGATATAATAATTTAAGAGAAGGATTATTTGAAATAAGTGTGGTATCAAACGAATTGCTTAATTCAAGCGGTTGGAAGTTTCCTTCATTGTCTATTGTAAAGTCGTTACTTGAGTTCAAAAGCGTTTTCAAAGAATTGTAAGCTGTTTTGGAATCTATTTCATTTTGTTGGAGTATAAGTGATAGTTGTCCACGTTTAGTTTCGGTTGTGGTTTTCTCCAACAAGTTTGTTTCGCCCGTTTTGTAACGCAAAGCAGCAACAGTTACAAAATCGTTATACAAACTATCTAAAGATTGAAGTTGCTTTTTTATAGTTTGTAAATATTGCAACTGAAAAAACCAATATTGAACCTGTGCCTTTGTTTCAATGGTTGTTGCTTTTTGTTGCAATTCGCTACTTTGCAATTCAGCTTTGTATAAATTTGATTTTGCAGAATAGTAAGTAGGAAACGGAATACTTTGATTGATTTGAACCGCTTTATCTTGATTGATGCTGTTGTATTGACCGAACTGAATATTGACATTTGTTTTTGGCAATTCAAATACTGATTTTTTCAAAACTGTGGAAGATTGAACATTGAGTAATTGTGATTGAATTTTCAGGTTGTTTTTGATAGCAATTGAAATAGCATCCTCTATTGTTAATGGTTTTATTATTTGTGCATTTGCACTGTTTAACCCAAGGACACATAAAAATAAAACGACTGAGGTAATGGTTGGTTTCATTTTTCTTTTTCCAGAAAATAAAATGTAGAGTGCTGGCAAAACTATAAGTGTAAGTAAAGTTGCTGTGAGAAGTCCGCCAATAACAACTGTTGCCAATGGTTTTTGAACTTCGGCACCTGCACTAGTTGAAAGTGCCATTGGCAAAAAGCCAAGTGCTGCAACTGATGCCGTCATTATTACTGGTCTCAAACGGTTTTTTGTTCCGATCCTCACCCGTTCATAAATATCTTCCATGCCTTCTTTTTTTAGAAAATTAAATTCACCGATTAGCACAATTCCATTTAGCACGGCAACACCAAACAAAGCAATAAAACCAATACCTGCCGAAATACTGAAAGGCATATCTCTTAACCATAAGGCAAAAATACCACCTATTGCCGAAAGAGGGATAGCTGTAAAAATGAGTAATGATTGTTTAAAAGAACTAAAGGTGAAAAACAAAAGCATCAGTATAAGTGCTAATGCGATAGGAACGGAAAGTGATAATCTTTCTTTGGCTTGTTTCAGGTTTTGAAATTGGCCGCCATAGGTGATATAATAATTTGGTAGCAGTTTTAGATTTTTGTCAAGAATGGATTGAATTTCTTCTACCAAACTTTCTACATCCCTACCTCGAACATTAAAACCTACAAAAACTCTGCGTTTTCCTTCCTCTCTTGAAACTTGTGCTGGAGCATCAATAATTTTTATATCGGCAAGTTGACTCAACGGAACTTTACTACCCGAGGCAAGAGGTATGAATAAATTTTGAATATTAAGAATATTTCCTCTTAAATCGCGTTGCAAACGAACCACCATATCAAAACGCATTTCCTTTTCAAACACCACACCTGCTACATTTCCAGCAAAGGCAGTGCTTAATACCGAATTTACATCTGAAATGGTTAAGCCATATTGTGCAATTTTATCACGGTTGTATTCTACCACAATTTGCGGTAAACCTGTTGCTTTTTCTATGGTTGGTTCAGTTACACCTTTTACTGGTGCAATTAACCTACCAACAATATTTGCCTGTCGGGAAAGTTCGTCTAAATCATCTCCAAATATTTTAATAGCAACATCCTGCCTTATTCCTGTCATTAATTCATTGAAACGCATTTGCATGGGTTGAGTAACTTCTACATTAATACCAGGAATAGTAGATAGTGCTTCTTCCATTGCTTCCTGCATTTGTTCTCGAGTTTCTGCACTTGTCCATTCCTCTTTGGGTTTCATTTGTATCATCATATCGCCCCTTTCAATTGGCATAGGATCGGTTGGTATTTCAGCACTTCCAATTCGAGTGACTATTTGCCTTATTTCAGGAAATCGTTTCTTCAATATTTTTTCTGCTTCCCCAAAAGTTTGAACAACCTGTGTAAGCGATGTTCCTTGCATCATGGTTATTTCAACTGTTAAATCGCCTTCTTCTAATGTGGGAATAAATTCGCCTCCCATATTACCAAAAACCCAAAGACTTAAAAGAAAGAGAGCAAAAAATATAGTTACTACTGATTTTTTAAATTGAAATGTAAAGTTTAGAACAGGCGAATACATTCGTTGAAAAAAGTCCATTAGTTTATCAGAAAAATTTCTTTTGTGTTCTGTGTTACGGCTAAGGCAAAGTGCCGACATCATTGGAACATAAGTTAGTGAAAGAATGAATGCTCCAAGAATTGCAAATGCCACCGTTTGTGCCATTGGGATAAACATTTTTCCTTCAATGCCTGCCAATACCAATATTGGTAAATAAACTATCATGATAATAATTTCGCCAAAAGCGGCACTGGTTCTTATTTTGGATGCGGCTGTAAATACTGCTTCATCCATTTGAGTTTTACTTAATTTTTTAATTCCCAAATGATTGTTACTACTCATTGATATTCGGTGAACAATTGCTTCCACAATTATAACTGCTCCGTCCACAATTAAACCAAAGTCAATTGCACCTAAACTCATAAGGTTGCCTGATACTCCAAACAACCGCATCATGCTTAAAGCAAAAAGCATTGCGAGTGGAATAACAGATGCAACTACCAAACCTGCTCTTAAATTTCCAAGTAACAAAACCAAAATCAGCACTACAATTAATCCACCTTCCAGTAAATTTTTTTCTACTGTTCCAATCGCTCTACTTACTAATTCTGAACGGTCAATAAATGGTTCAATGATTACACCTTCGGGTAATGATTTTTGAATTTGAGCAATACGTTCCTTTACATTTTTGCTTACCTGATTAAAGTTTTCACCTTTTAGCATCAAAGTAATTCCAGCCACTACTTCACCTTCTCCGTTTCGAGTTACTGCTCCGTATCGTGTTGCATTTCCAAATTGTACTGTTGCTACATCACGAATAAGGACGGGCATTCCTTCAGTTGTTTTTACTACTGTTTTTTCAATATCGGCAATCGTTTTTACTTGTCCCAATCCTCTTATAAAATAAGCATTGCTCTGTTGCTCAATGTATGAGCCGCCAGTGTTCTGATTGTTTTTTTCAAGAGCTTCATAAATTTCAGCAATGGTAATGTTCATCGCATTCAACTTTTCATTGTCCAATGCAATTTCATATTGTTTTACAAATCCGCCCCAGCCACTTACTTCGGCTAATCCCTGCACACCTGCCATTTGACGTTTTATAATCCAATCCTGAATAGTTCTTAAATCGGTTGCTGTATATTTATCTTCAAATCCTTTTTTTGTATGAATTACATAGTGATAAATTTCACCAAGACCAGTAGTAATAGGAGCAAGCATGGGTTCGCCCATACCTTTTGGAATTTGAGCCTGAACATCTTTCAGGCGTTCATTCACTTGCTGCCTTGCCCAATAAATATCTGTTTCATCTTTGAAAACAAGCGTAATAACTGAAAGTCCTGAACGGGAAATGGAACGTTTTTCAGTTACATTGGCAATATTTCCAGTTGCCATTTCAATAGGTGCGGTAATAAATTGCTCTACTTCCTGCGCACCTAATGATGGCGAAAGTGTAATTATTTGCACTTGATTGTTGCTGATGTCGGGTATAACATCAATTGGGAGTTTAACGGCACTCCATACCCCCACAATTATGAGTGCCAAAGTCATTAGTACAATGACTATTTTATTTTTTATGCTGAACGCAATTATTTTGTCTAACATTTTTATTATCAGTTTAATGAATGAATATAGGAATACTTGCAGTGGGTTAGCACAGCAACTAGTTTTGTTTTGTTCCGCGTTAGCAGAACATCAGAAATTCATTAACTGATTTTTGGCGGTTGCCAAATAGACAAATACACCTCTGAAACAAATGAGGCGTTGTAAATAGGGAATTTTTCTAATGAAACAGGACTATTTAGCGATAAACTGAAGTTAACAAACGAATTACTAAAAGATTGTCCGCAGCAAGCACACATACAAAAAGGTGAGCAATTCTCCGTGTCGCTGTCGTGGTCTGAATGGTCGGTGGTGGCAAAGTTTGAAGTTTTTTCTTTATGCTCATATTTACAATCGTCATTGTCGCTGCAAGGCATAACAGCCAGAGCCAACAAGCAAAAACTAAATAAGAGAGTTAAAACTTTTTTCACGTGGCGAATATAGGAAAAATAATTTAGTGGCAATGGCTAATTGGTAAAATGTTCTTTTCATTTGAAAGAGCAAAACAAAAAATTCTGTTTGGTGTCAATAGGTGTTTTGTGCTCTTCGGTTATGTGCTTTAGTTCTTCAAAATATAATAAACATAAATTATAGTTTTGACAAAAACAAAGGTTGAATTTAGTTATTTGTTTGTTCAGCAATACAATAAGTTTATGTAGGTTTCTTTTTTTAGAAAGAAAATTATGTAAACAAAAGAAAATTTTGGACAAAAAAAACTAGGCTTTCGCTTAGTTTTAAAGACATTTTCATAAAATATTTTAGTTTTTAGTAAACGATTTATAAACTATTTTTCCGTTATCTATAAATCTTAAAAAGTATATACCATTAGATAGTTCTTCAATATTTACAGTAGCTTCACCACCACCAATATCAAAAGTTTTTACTTTACTTCCTATATTATTATATATTTCTACTTGTACCAATTCTTTTGATAAATATTTTACTATTAACTTATCTTTAGTAGGATTTGGATAAATGCTAAAAACACTATTCTCTTTTAATAAATTTTCTTTAATAGAAACTGACCAAACTTTAGCTTCTGCTATTAGCGTATCAGCGTAAAATGTTTTAGCACTTGTAATTACTAATTTAGTTGTTCCACTTCCAGAAGTTCCGTTTGGTAAAAAGTCCATTTTAAAATAACCACTATTACTTCCTAATGTGTTTGGCAAGATAAAACTGCTTTTAAAACCAACCACACCACTGCCTTCTAAACACTTAAATGGATCGCAGTTTTGAAGTATCCAAGTAGAAGGAATTGATACTTCAATAACCTCATAATTAAAAATTGAATCAGAACGGTCAGACGAGATATTGGTAAACTGAACGCCTACATCAATCATATTTTTCACACTTGATCCTTCTGCTTTTCCTACTTTTGGAACTAATGTAAAACTTTGGGCTATCGTAAAGTTAGTAAGTACTAAAATAGAAGCTGTTATTGTAAATATTTTTTTCATTTTGTAAATTATTATGAATGCAACAATAAGTTTATTATTTAGTAAAAAAAAAAATTGAAAGTTGAACACAATAAAAGGCTCATTGGTGATGATTTTCTATTTTAAATTGTTTTTGCATCATTTTGAATGGTTACATTTGAAGCGATAATACAACTAGTAATAAGCAAAAGGAAAATAAAATAATTGAATTAATTTTGAATGATTTTTTATATTGTCATTTCAAATATTGTTGATTACTATTATTATTTTACGAAAGTTTTACGAATGGTTTTTATATAAATTGTAATACTAGTTATTTATTAAATTTATTAATCTATTAAAAGTTGAAGTTTCTAGAAACTAAATATTTTCAGAAATCGAAATTCTTAAAAAAAAAATGCAACTCGCAAAATTTCAACCTGTACACCTACCTGTACAGTTAGTTGTTTGAAAATTGAACAGGTATAGTTTATTTGAAAATTTTGGTTGAAAAAAAATGTTGATGATTTGTCAAAAAAGGAAGCACTTCGACAAGCTCAGTGGCCACATTTCGACATGCTCAATGACCACTTTTTCGACAAATTATCTTTTATTATTTCCTTTTATCTGGTGCATCTTTTTCGAATGAAATGAGGTTAAACATTTCGCGCATTCGGCTGCGGATTCTGTTGCCATAAATCTCTTCTATTTCGGATGCTGAAAGATTGGTGGTTACGTGGGTGATGATTTTTTGAGATACAAATAGATCATATCGAGAAAGCAGGATTTCTGCCATTACATTGCATTCATTTCCGTAATATTTCAAACTGCTTTCTACTCCTAAATCATCGAAACAAAAGCTTTTTACTGCAACTTGTCGGCTTATACCACGGCTGTATTTATGAATAACATTGTAGCCATCTTCAATGAATTCAAAGCTTATATCGCGGCAAGTTTTTATGATATATCGGTCCTCATTTTTTAGAAAAAACTTAAAAATATTTATCAGAGAAGTTTTACCAACTCCAATTGGACCTGTGAGTAATATTCCTTTCTCTATGCTTAAACCGTGTTTATTTGCCGTTTTTTCGTCTTTTAGGTAGTAAGCTAGTAGTTTGTATAGGACAGGCAAATCGGATTGATTTAACGCAAAGTTTTTGCCATACATCATTTTTCCTTGTCCTTCAATCCAGTTGAAAGCCTTGTTGTAATCGTATGTTTGTTCGGTGTTAATCATTGTTAGTCAATGTTTTAAAGCGGTTCGTCATAGTTTTTTTTGGTGGCCGAATGCAGGTGACTTGGCTTAGGCTTGGTAGTTTTTTCAACCTTTTTGGGTTCAAAACGAGTAACATTCAACAACCAATTCCGGGCAGCTGCTTGCCAATTCTTCATTTTTGCCTTTCCACCAATCTTCCAACCATTGCTGCTGTAGTAGTTGAAAAATTTTTCACCCTCTTTTTGATTCGAATTTTGCGAAGCAAAATATTCTTGAACTTCATCCGGAAGAGGAATCAACATTTCCTTTGATTTTTTTGAATCCAATTTTTTTTTATTTTTCTTTTCAAAATTTGAATCAAAATTTGTGAGTGTCCTCTCGTTTATATTGTTTATATTGTTTATACTGTTTATATAAGGTACTAGTGCTTGTACAGTGCCTTTCTGTTTTTTGGTATGGTAGCTGTACAGTGCTTGTTCAGTGCTTGTTTCGAAAATGAACAGGTTGATAAGGCTTCCTTTAAAAGGATTGTAAGAGGGTAAATATTGAATGTATTCATATTCGTGTAATTCACGAATGCATTTGTGATATGTTGCGTTGGAATAAATTTTACTCAAGCGCATCATTTCACTTCTAGAAATGGAAATAGGATTGGTAAAACGATTCATATTCCACATTTGAAATAGCGCCATGTAAAGGCTAATATGCGTTGGATTTAAACGTTCATCAATAGAAATTCTTTCGAAAAAACCTGTTAAATGTGTGATGTAATTCATGCGATTTTGAGGTTAAATGCCAGACAATAATTTTTCTATTTCTGAATAATCGTAATAAATAATTCCACCAATTTTTTGCGTTTTAAGTGTTCCATTTATTCGAAGGTTTTGAAGAGTCCCTAAAGAAATATTTAGTAATTTTCTGACCTCTGGACTCCGCAACCATTTTTTAGTTGGTCCAGGTTTGGTATTGAACATTTGTTCAAGTTCTGAAAGCAATTCAGTTTTGAAGATTTGTAAATCTTCTTTTGTTACAATTTCTACTGCCATGATTTGTTTTGATTGATTATGTGGCAAAAGACTTTGTTTTGACTAAATTAAATTCACAAGATAAACCCAAGTTGTGAAAGAAATGTATCTAAAATAAACTAAATTAGTCTGTTATCATAAATCAGGATTGGCATCATTCATTTTTTTGATTAGCTTTAATACTAATGAATCAAGGTATTTAGTTTTTCCCATTTTACGCGAAGAGATATCAAGAAAAATTCTACTAAATTGGCTCAAATCAATATTGAATGCAGTTTCAAAAACAGCTGCAATTTGGCTAATATTTGCATTGCCATTATTGAAACAACCATCGGCATAAAATGCTTACAAAATTTCAATGATAGCAGCTTTGGGGCCTGTCCAATTTAATGTTGAAATTTTAGTGTTTTTTGTATTTGTAGATGGTGAGTTTATTTGTTGGTGAAGTGATTCAATTTCATTTTTAAGGTATTCTTCAATTAATTGGTTAGCTAATATTTTAGATACCAATTCATCGTGGTGAGTGCAAAATCTTTCGTCTATTTTACAAGAATAATAATCCAAACTAATTTTGAAATCAATTTTACCACGTACAAAATACAGGTAGTCCAAATGATCATTTCCAGCTCTGTAATATCTACAAAACTCCAAGTTGTTATTATGAAATAAGTGCATTTTTTTATGCTCTTCTTCCAAAAAACCTAGAACCATTTTGCTGCAACCGTGAGGTCTTTTACTTTCAACAGAAAAAACAAAAGCTTGATAAATATACTTAGCGATGAACTGAGGTTTAATTTTTTTGAAGAACAATATTTCTTCTTTTTCGTTTTTAAACTTATATTTAACTATAAATAATTTCAATTTATTGATAGATTTAACAATAGAATCGATAGATAATTCTGCAATTTGCATTGGATTATTTGATTCTGATTTGATAAAATTCAAACGAACATCAAGTTCTGCAAGTATTTTTGAAGTTGTATTTTGCATATAGAAATAGTTATTTATTATTAGTCAAATTAATTTGAAGAATGGTTTTACACACATGTTATTAACATAAAATCTTGATTTTTATTTTAATTTTTTAGTGAAAATTTAACTAATTTTATTATTTTACTTTTAACGTGTTGAAAAGTAGTAAAATAAAAAGCTGCCTGAATTTTTACTTCAGACAGCTTTTTTATTTTTAAATGATGTTTTCTTTGGTTCTAATTGGCAGTATTTATTAAATGAATGACTTGTTTTTTTGAATTCAATTTATCTCTTAAATTTATCATGTCATCACTCACTTTTCTATCTAAAATTTTTGCATAATGTTGTGTTGTCCTTAAATTTTTGTGACCAAGCATTTTGCTTACACTTTCAATAGGAACGCCATTTGTAAGTGTTACTGTTGTAGCAAAAGTATGGCGTGCAATATGAAAGGTTAGTTCCTTTTGGATGCTACACATATCTGCCAATTCTTTTAAGTAAGCATTCATTTTTTGATTGCTGAGAATTGGCAATAATTTTCCTTGATTGATGCATTGGGGATGGTCTTTATATTTAGCTAATATTTCTTCGGCCATGGGCAACAAAGGAATATTTGATTTGGTATCAGTTTTTTGTCGGTTTGTAAAAATCCATTTGAAACCATCAATTCCAATATTGATATTTAAACTAGTCAATTTTTTTACATCAATATATGCTAGACCAGTATAACAACTAAATAGAAAAATATCTCTTACCAATGCTAATCGTTCAAATTTGATTTCCTTATTTGCCATCACTTCTAATTCTTCTTCAACCAAAAATACCCTTTCAACTTCTTTTACTTTTGATTTAAAGTTGGCAAACGGATTTTTGTCAATCCAACCATTGGCAATA
>CAISTO010000040.1 GCA_903888395.1 uncultured Bacteroidota bacterium
AATTTATACAGTTTAATTGTGGACGCTAGTTACCGTTAACAAACTATAATGTCAACACAAAAAAATGTTTTTTATAATATTTTGTTTGCGCTAGCGCAGGTTTTATTGCCATTAATAACATTCCCTTATTTAGCTCGTATTTTAGGCCCTTCTTATTTAGGCTCATTAAATTTTGCAGAAAGCTTTGCGCGTTATTTTGTGTTGTTAGCAGCAGTAGGCATTCCAGTATATGGCGTCCGAATGATTGCAAAAAATAATCATGACAAAACCGCGTTATCAAAAACTTTTTGGGAAATATTTTTAATTAATTTCATTGTCACCATTGGTCTTTCGGTGATTTTTATATTTTCTATTTTTTATGTTGAAAAGCTAGCCGAGGATAAAGTTTTATTTACCTGGTCGCTATTATTTTTTATTAGTCAAGTGTTTTTGTTTGAATGGTTGTTTGCTGGTATGAATAAATTTAAATTTATTGCAGTTCGTTACTTTTTTATTCGCTTACTTTTCATTGTTGGGGTATTTGTTTTTATAAAACAAAATACGGATTATCAAAAATATATGGCTTTACAAGTAGCTGCAAGCATTGTAGTAAGCCTCGTGAATTTTAATTACCTGCGCCAATATATCAGTTTCGATAAAAACATTTTTAAGCAATTAAATTTAAAGCAGCATATTAAGCCCCTGCTTATTTTGTTTTTAACTTTATTTTCGATTAGTATTTATTTATCCTTGGATACAGTATTGTTGGGCTTTTTAGCCGATAACGAAAGTGTGGGTTACTATTCCTCCGTATTGAAATTAAATAAAATTATTATTGCGGTATTGGCAGCCATTTCAGCGGCCATATTTCCTAAAATCACCAGCTTATACCAATCAGGTGAAATTGAAAAGTTTACTGAAATGATTCGAAAGGGTTTTTACTTGATCATTAGTATTGGTATTCCGACGATGATTATTGTATTTAGTTGCGCTCCACAAATAGTTTTAATTGTTTTAGGCGAAGGCTTTGAACGTTCTATATTGCCATTGCAAATAACAGCGCCTTTAATTTTAATTGTAAGCCTTTCTAGTATTTTTGGGTTTCAAATACTTAATGCACTTTCTAAAGATAAAGAAATTCTAATTTCAGCTATTATAGGAATGTTATTAAGCATACTATTGACATTTATTTTAGTAAGTAAATACAAAGAAATTGGCGAAGCCATTACCATTTTGTTAACTGAATTAGTCGTTTGTGGGGCTTTTATATATTTCTCAAAAAAGCATTATAATATGAAGCAATTGTTACCCTTAATGTTGGAGCAATTACTTGCAGGCATTCCCTATATCATTATAATTATATGCGTTAAATTATTAATAGCAAATCCCTTTATTCAATTAAGTATCATTGGTATAATTAGTTTAAGTTGGTTTGCAGTTTTTCATTTTATATTATTAAAAAATGGACTTGTTAAAGAACAGGTTTTATTGTTTTTAAATAAAGGGGCAAAACAAGTGCAGGTGTAATATGATAAACAAGGATTATTATATATCTTTGTAATATGATTATTTTCACTCAGGGAATCAATATGCTTATTACAAAAAACATCATTAATGAACCCTTGATGAAGAAGCTATTAAATGCTTCAAAATTGAATCGTATTATTTACACCCT
Source organism: uncultured Bacteroidota bacterium (assembly GCA_903888395.1). Taxonomy (GTDB): domain Bacteria; phylum Bacteroidota; class Bacteroidia; order UKL13-3; family UKL13-3; genus JAAFJM01. Next base: position 1,655 of record CAISTO010000040.1, read on the forward strand.
TTTCCTTTATTTGTTAATATTTTTTTTATCATTGAATAATGCATCAGCGCAGGATACTTCAAATGCAAAAAGTTGGAAGGAAAAATTAATCTCCTGGAAAATATTAAAAAGTCCGCTTAGCTTTTTTAAATTATCTACTAGTGATCAGCCAACAGCAGAAATGTCAATTCCTGTTGGATTTACCGATATTGAGGAATTGATTCGCGACCTTCAATTAGCCGGTAAAATAGCCCCGAATAATGCACTTACCATTCGTCCATTATATACCAACTCAGATATAACGTATAATAAGCTATTAAATATAATTGACCCCGATATTGAAAACAACAATCAACTAGTCAATAAGCCCAATTTAAATATTAGTTTACTTCCTATCAATTTTACACAAAAACTAACCACACACCATCCTTATGGGTGGAATGATGGTGCTTTTAGTTTGTCAAAAGGATACCAATTTTTAATTGGTGGTGGAATTTATTTTCAATGGCATAAATTAAAAATTCAATTACGGCCTGAGTTTGTAAAAACGGCCAGCGGCAATTATGAAACAAGTAATTATTGGGGTGCAGTAACGCCTAGTTTTAAAAAAATTATGCCAGGTCAGTCTAGTATTCGTTATGATTTAGGCCCTTTGACTGTGGGGGCATCCACTGAAAATATGTGGTGGGGCCCTGGTATTTATAATTCCATGTTAATGAGTAATAACGCCCCAGGTTTTTTACATTATTCTATAAATAGCAATCGACCCATTAATACTTTTGCAGGAAGTTTTCAGTTTCAACTACAAGCAGGTTTTTTACAAAAAGATAGTACCCAAGGGTATGAAAATAAAAGATTATACCCTGCGATCATTAATAATGGCAAAAGATATTATAATTCCATTAATGTTTCCTACCAACCTAGGTTTTTAAAAAATGTGTACTTTGGTTTAACTCGAACCTTTCAAAACTATACCCGCTTACAGTCCAGTAATAGCAATGGTTTTGTTTATAATTACGTTCCTGTGTTTGTTGCCTTTTTCAAAAACGCTTATAATGACGATACTGTAAAAAGAGATCAAGTAGCAGCTGTTAGTGCCCGTTGGATTTTACCCAAGGAAAAAGCCGAAATGTATTTTGAATTTGGATTCAACGATGCCAAACAAAACTTTAGGGACCTAATGATGGACATGGCACATTCCTCTGGTTATGTATGGGGTTTTAAAAAATTAAAATTCTTAAACGAAACTCGGTACATTAATTTTAATATTGAAATGGCGCGGCTTGCACAAACCACCAGTTATTTGCATCGTGATGCAGGTAACTGGTATGAACATGGACGTATAAGTGAAGGTTATACCAACTTAAATCAAATTATGGGAGGCGTGAGTGGTTTTGGAAATAATATGCAAGCCCTTGCAGTGAGTTATCATTCAGGTTGGAATAAGATGGGGTTTATTTTTCAGCATATTGTACAAAATCCATATGACTTAGTAGCCGGTATTAATGAAGTGGGAATAAGGTCTATTAAATGGACGGATTACTCCTTTGGTTTACAAACGAGATATCATTATAAAAAAATATTACTCAGTGCCAATATGGAAATAATAAAGGCGAAAAATTATATTTGGAAAAAAGACAATAATCCGACTAACCTTTTCTTTTACATAAATACTATTTATTTATGGTAAAAAAAATAGCCTCCCTTTTTATTTTAACTTTAGTTGGCTTAGCTGGTTTTACGCAGTCTGCTTTAATGGATGATATTAAATTGATGAATGCCCTGCGTAATCAACAAGTTTTGCATGCTTATGCATCAGATGAGGACGATGATGATAAAGATTCAACCTATTTGAATTCATTCATGATTCGCTCCACCCATGCATTTCAAAATTTAACTAGCACGCCATTATTTAAATATAAAAGTTTTAGCATCAAGAGCCTTCAATTATCTTACAATAATCAAAATAATAGTTTTTTGCCTTACGGTTCCAATGATGGTAATATGTATCCAGCGCGTGGCAAACAGGAACGCTTTAGCGCAGGAGCTAATATAAGATGGGGAATTATTGATATTAATGTACAGCCTGAATTTTTAAAACTTGAAAATATTGAGCAAGAATTTTTTAGAGGCAATGAAAATGATCGCAACTGGTGGACACGTTTTTATAAAATAGTGGCCAACAATATTGACGACTTTAGACAATTTGGTAAACTCCCTATTGAAACAATTTCAATGGGACAATCAAGGGTGGGGCTTTCCACAAAAACTTGGAGTGCAGGTGTTTCCAATGAAAACATTTGGTGGGGCCCTGGTCAATTTAATAGCCTTATTTATACCAATAATGCGCCTGGTTTTTTACA
>CAISTO010000041.1 GCA_903888395.1 uncultured Bacteroidota bacterium
GTTATGGTATCTCTACAACCCATACTATCTTGCACAGCTATTTTTATGGTGTAATTGCCAAAATATTTATATTTATGCTTAGGCAAATAACCAGTTTTTGTAAATGCATTGGTATCACCAAAATTCCATGATATTTTTTCAAAATTTGCACGGCTGCTCATCCGCCAATAACCCGTATAACGAGAATTATAATCTATGCTATCTAAAAATGTTACGGAATCGTTCAAACAAACAATAGGTTTTTTGAAATTTACTCCAGCAAAAAAACCTAAATATAAAGTGGTATCGTATGATTGAGAACATCCTTTTCTATTGGTTAAAGTCACCTTTAGATTTTTTATTCCCATAGTTTTAAAAACATAGGACTTTTGATGTATTACATTTTGAGTGACAGTAAAATTTTGAATACTATCAACACCATTAAAACTAATTCTTGCTGTTGTTAAACTATCTTGAATTGAATCTAATAGGCTAATTGTAACTTTATAAGGTGCACATGTTCCCTCAATTTTTGTGGTAAATTGAGGTTTTATTTTTATTAATTGAAACATGTTATGATACCAAGCTGTATCGTAACAAATTCCGTTTTTTATAATTAAGCCAACTGTAACCCATCCGTTCGAATCGGCAGTATTTGAATACCTATTCATATAAAAATTGTCTGAATGCTTAACAGAATCCCAATTATTTTTTCCAGCAGCGGAATCAATATTTATCCAAATTTTTTCTCGCCCACAATCGGGTAAAGTTTCATCAAATTGAAACATAAAAGTACTTGTATAACAATTCAATGGAGGAAGGTCTTTTCCAGGTGGAATGGTATAATAATACAAACCTTTTCTTGCCGGTAAATTTGGTTTTGCATTGGGTTGGCCCATTACAACAAGTGTTGAATCACTATCGCTACAATTCCTTATTGGGTCCGAAATGATAAGTCTAACAGTATAACATTTAGTAACTGTTGAATCATATTTGTGATTAACCCTAATGCTATCTTTGCTGTATCTACAGTTCCTTCCAATGTTTATTCCATTTTTTGTATCTGTGGTGCAAGGAGGTGCATAAGTATCATCAAAATCCCAAAGCCAATTAGTAACATTTTTATAAAAACATGAAATTTCTGGTGGAGGCGTTCTAAAATACACCGTATCTTTTGCGCTGCATTGTGCTGAATTAATGGCTTTAACTGTATCGTTTGTTAAAATGGTGTTTGGTCCAAAAACATCAATTAACGTATCAATTTGGACTTTACAACTACCCATAACAATATAAACTTTTACTTTGTATTGGCCACAACTAAATCTTCTATTTGGTTGTTGAGAGAATGCGTCATAAATTAAAGTGTCAAAAAATTTATTTTGTGAGTCATAAATAGCCCAATAAATTTTTGCGCCAGCAGAATTAGGAACCGAAAAGCTATAGTTTTGCTGACTAAAGCATTTGCTATCGCTACGAACAGTTATAGTACTATCTAATTTTACGTTTTGAGCTCCATTATATAATAAATAAGTTTGCACACAATCGTTTAAATCAGTTATAGTTAGCCTTGGTGAAAAAAATCCACCTTGGGTGTAAATATGAACAAAATTGGTCCATTTAGTGCTTGATGAATCAGCTGTTCCATCGCCAAAATCCCATGTAAATTTTTTAACTTTTGCCAATGCTAAAACTGATGTGTTTAAAAATGTAACTGGGGTAGCATTACACTGAGGAACATATTGCGTATAAAAACTAATTGAACCTGGTTTTGGTCTAATTACAATGGCATTATTTAGTTCTACTCGTGTTAAACAGTTATTGGCATCTGTAACTTCTATTACTAATGAATTAGTACTTCCTAACACATTTGTATAACTGTGGCAAAGTATTTTATTGGTAATTGCAGTATTGTCAAAACCTCCATCTCCCCATAAAAAAGTTCTGTAAGTTAAAGGGCTTCCGCTTGGTCCTGGTTTTGACGAATCGGCAATACAAACTGAGTTACCATTAAAACATTGGGTGCTTGGTGTTATTATTCTAAAATTGGCTATAGGTAAAGCCACCACTTGAATAGGTGTTCCACTTACAATACATTGAGAATTATTGGTAAATGTAATTTTTAAGGTTGGGGTAAATGTGCCTGTTACAGGGTAATTATATGTAGGACTTGCTTGCGTATTTGTTACGCCATTTCCAAAATTCCAATCGTAACTACTAGGAGTTAAACCAGCTGTATAAGTTGCACTAAAATTTAATGCATTGTTTATGCAAACTATATTTGAACTAGTAATTATGGTACATGTTTGTGCAAATAATTTAAAAGTAAAAAACAAATAAAATAAAATTATGTAAAGCCTTTTAATCATCTATTTTTTAATGAGTATTTTTTAAATAATTTATTAGCACAATAGCTTTTTTAAAAATTGAAAAACGAATATATGAAAGTTTATATTATAATTTGGAAACTTGGGCTTAATTTTTAATAAAAATGATAAAGACGCCAAAATTTTGCTCTTTTTTTACAAAAGTCTAAAATCATTGCATTGTAAAAGGTTGAATTTTAAAATGATTTCATTCTAAAATATATGATATTGCAAACATAAAAATTAATGAAAACCAAGTTGTATGAAAGTCAATTTTATAAAAACATTTTTCTGTTTTATTTTAATTATTGCTGCCAGCAAAATGCTTACTGCTCAACTTTCTTTTCCAAATGGAAATGTATTAAATTTAAAAACATCTGAACAGTATTTGTACATTGAAACTCAAATATTATTTAACACTGGTAAATTTAAAGCAAATGATTACAGTTGGGACAAAAAATTAGATTCAATAGATAGTAAGTGGTTTGTTACTGCGTGCTTTAATGGCGACTGTAAAAACGACTTATTGCAAAGCGGAACATTTTTAAAAGATTTTGGTTTAAATGACACCACCTGTTTTATTGCTTTTCATGTGGAAACACATGAATATGCTGGCACTTCAAAAATAATTTACCGTGTTTTTAATAAAAACAATCCGCTTGATAGTGCCACTTTATACTTTAACATTTCTTACTCAAAACCATCAGGATTGAATGATTTAATGGAAAATAATTTAAACATTTACCCTAACCCTGTTACCAATAAAATAAATATTGAAACAATGCTTGATTTACAAAATGCAACATTGAAAATTGTAAATTCTTTAGGTGAAATTGTTATGAAAAAACAGCTAATTAGTGATACTGGATTTGATGTTTCAAACTTAAAAAATGGAGTTTATTTTTTAAATATAGTTTCAAATAATTATACAGTTTTTCGTAAATTTATCAAACAATAATTGCTAATTATTTGCTTTATTGCCTTATTAAAGTAATGCTGCCATGTACTGTTTTTTCTGATTCTTTGTCGTTGAACTTGTATTTAAATAAATAAAAATAAACACCATCCGTATTTTGATTGCCATCATTATCGGTTTTGCCATTCCAATTGATTCCATCATTTCCTTTGCCATCGGCATTTCCCTCAAAAACTTTATTTCCCCAGCGGTTATAAATTTTTATTTCATAAAAAGTTTGACCTAAAATTTCAATGTCAAAAGCATCATTTATTCCATCATTATTGGGCGTAAAAACATTGGGAATTTTCAGTAATCGGGCAGTAGGAATGATAATTTTGCAAATTGTATCAAAGCAAGCGCCTGCATTTTGGGCCACCAAACAAACTTTAAAACTATCAACTAAATTTTTGTAGTCGTGAGTAGGATTTTGAAGATTAGAAAAATTATTTATACCTGAACTAGGTTGTCCAAAATCCCAAAAATAACCGGTTGCACTGATAGATTTATTTATAAAAGAATCGATTGGTGATCGAGATTCATTTATATCAAAATCGGCTTTTATGTTTCTAACATAAATGGCGTGAATGCCAGTGTCAATACAGGCAATGCTAATTTTTGGAGTGGGAATTAATTGAATAATATAACTGCCAGAATCTTTAAAACTATAGTTAAATACTGAATCTGTTCTGGGTTTTAGTGGCAAAGAAAAACCGTTACTTGCTTGCCATAAAAAGTGGCTATACATGGTATCGGCTTTTGCTAAAATAGTAAAAACATCGTTTGCACAAACTGTATCTGGACCAAATAATTGAACCAAAGGGTTATCAAAAACAGTAATATAAACTGGCTTTGCATTTGGGTTTAAAGTATCAGGAAAAACGGATGTGCAATACACTGTTTGACCTGTAATTTCATTCACCAATGAATCGGTGCCTAACAACAAAACTCGATATCTGCCGGCCTTTACCAATGAAAAATTAGTATTTGAATCTTTATCGGTTGAAACAATAAAATTTTCAGGGCCGTTAATAGTCCATTGCCAACTCTGTAATTGAACACCACTGGTATTATTCATTTTAAACTTTACTGGTCTACAGCCAATGGTATCGCCACTTAAAAAGCTATATTTTGGAGTTGGACCTTTAATAACTAATGGCAAAGTGATGCTATCCATACAACCATAATTGGATGTAACCACTAGCTTAACTTTAAACGAGTCGTTAGTGGAATAATCATGTACAGGATTTTGTTCTAAACTAATGGTTTTTGAATCACCAAATTCCCAATGCCATGTTATAATTTTTTGTTTTACATAATAATTAGGTAAAGAATCGTTCACCTGAGAAGCATCATGAAAACGAACTACTTTTGGTGCGCAAATTAAATTATCGCTGATTGGCGCTATAGCTGCGTTGATATCTACTACATTTATATTTCTAAAATTTATTAATGTATCTTTACATCCATTGCTGTCTTGAACTACCAATGATATTTTAAAGTTCCCTACGGTTTTATACTTATGTTTAGGCATAATGCCATAGAATTCATAGTCAGTTGTGTCACCAAAATTCCACCAAATTTTTTCCAAATTTGCAGCTGCCCTTTCAAATTTTTTCCAGTTTCCAGTATAACCAGAATAATATTCAAAGTTATCTTCAAAAGGCACAGCATCTTTTAAACAATAAACAATGGTATCATTATCGGTAGTTTTACCAAAACCAAGATTAATTGTGTATTCATAACTTAATGAACAGCCATGTCTATTTGTTAAAGTAACTATTATTGTTCTGCATCCAGAAGAGTTAAAAACATAATTTCGTTGATGAATGATAGAATCGGTTAAAGAAAAATTTTGAACATCGTGAAATTGATTGGCATTAAATAAACAAGGGCGAACATCGAAGGTTGCTGAAACCAAACTATCTTGAATAGAATCAACCATTGTTAATGTAACATGATATGGTTTGCATTTATCAGCTACTTTAATTTCAAACATGGGTTTTAACTTTAAAATTTGAAACATGTGATGGTACCAAGCAGTGTCGTAACAATTGCCGTTTTTAATGATTAATCCTACAGTAACCCAACCCTTATCATCTGCCACATTATTGTAAAAAGTATCTAAAAAATTACTATCAACTTTTATGTTTATCCAATTATCTTTTCCAGCAGCTGAGTCCAAATTAATCCAAATTTTTTCTCGCCCACAAGCGGGTAAAGTTTCTTCAAATTTAAACACAAACGCGTTGTTAATACAATGCTTAGGTGGTCCATTTTTACCTGGAGGAAAAGTATTATAATATAATCCTCTTCTATTAGGTAAATCGGGTTTTGCATTTGGTGAATTGATAATGACTAAAGAAGAATCAATATCACTGCAATTTTTGAGGGTGTCTTTTAAAATCAATTTTACATTATAACAGCTAGGATTTACTTGATTATACTTATGTTTTACTTGCGTACTATCTTTGCTGTATCTACAATTTATTCCTACATTTATTCCTCGTTTGGTATCAGTGGTGCAGGGAGGGGCAAATCCATCGTCAAAATCCCAAAGCCAATTAGTTACATTTTGATAAAAACATGAAATTTCTGGAGGAGGTACCCTAAAAAAAACAGTATCGTTTGATGCACATTGAAATTCGTTTATTGGCCTAACATCTAAATTTGCTATTATTGCGTTTGGGCCATATATTTCAATGGTTGTATCAATCCTTATTTTGCAATTTGATCCATAAAAAGCATACATGCTTACATGATATAAACCGCAATTAAACAACCTAATTGAATCTGTTTTATAGTCTTTAACATACCTAAAATTAAATACAGAATCCATCAATTCGCCTTCTGAATTCCTAATCCCCCAAAATATTTTATCACCATACACGGCATCTTTGTATGAAAAAATAAAGTTTTGTTTGCTGTAGCATTTATTAACAGATGTAATGGTAATTTTATTATCAAATACTTTTTTATTAACGCCAATATACCTAATAAAAGTTTCACTACAATTATCAATATCAATCACATATAAACTTGGATAATAAAGGTCTGGTAAAGCGTAACTATGGTTAAAAATAGTCCATTTTGTGTTGGAAGAATCAATATTTCCATCACCAAAATCCCAAACAAATTTTTTAACTTTTGAAAAGGGTATGGCGGAGGTGTTTTGAAAAGTTTGAATGGTAGTATCACATCTAGTAGAATAACTATCGAATGCTATTAAATCCATTTTTGGTAAAATGGTTATTGCGTTGTTTTTTTCTAAACGAGTTAAACATCCATTGAAATCGGTAACTTCCAAAATTAAGGAATACAAACCACCCGCAATATTTTTGTAGTTATGGCAAATGGTATCAGTAAAATTTACCGTTGTATCAAAATCTCCATCGCCCCAAAGGAAAGTATGCTTTGCAATTTTACTGCCACTTGTTCCAGCCCTTGAGGTATCTTTTATGCAAACTAAATTGCCTTTAAAACATTGTTTGATATTGGAAAGAATTCTGAAATCAGCTATTGGTAAAGCCACTACTTGAATTGGATTTCCGGTAATGATACATTGGGAATTATTGGTAAAAACAATGGTTAATGTAGGTGTAAACGTTCCAATTATTGGATAATTATAGGTAGGATTTGGCTGTGTATTAGTTACTCCATTTCCAAAATTCCATGCATAAGTGCTTGGCGTGAGTCCTGCGGTATAAGTAGCACTAAAATTAAGGGCGTTATTAATGCAAACTATATTTGAGCTAGTAACAATGGTGCAAGTTTGGGCACCTAATTTAAAAAGGGAAAATAGTAAAAATAGGAATATGTAAATTTTTTTTACCAAAATGATTCTCCAAATTGTTTAAAAAGTATTTTCATGAAGCTTAAAAATATACTTATAACAAATATATGCTAAATCAAATAGACTAAAGAGTTAAAAAACTTAAAAATTTACTAAAAATTATGAAGCTTTAAAAGTAAAGATACTTACTTTATTTGAAGCAATTTGGCTAAATCATCTTCTAATGTAATTTGTGGCTTTTCAATGATTCTGCCTAATTCTTTTCCATCTTTAAAAAATATAAAAGTTGGAATATTTGAAACCTGAATAACCGAAATATTAAATGCCGCAGTTTTTTTATTCACATCCACCATGATCATTTCAATTTGGTTATTGGCAACACCTATTGAGTTCATTATTTTAAAAAATCGGGGCAATTCTCTTTGAGTATCTCCGCACCATGAACCGGCAATAACGAGCACTTTTATATCATTTTTTAAAGGCTTTAAACTATTAATTATTAATTGGTTTGGAACATAGTTATTATACTCTTCGTCAAACCAACTAAAATTTTTATTGCCAGTTAAAATGGCTTGAGTGGTTATTCCATTTAGTATCATTTTGGAGTTATTTTTTTTATTTAAAATACTGCACGAACTGAATATAATTACACTAGAAATTATTCCTATTTTTATAAAATATTTATTCAAAATCTTATTCATTTATTGGCATTTTATTGATTCTTTTCAATGGTCCGCTGCAGTAATTTTGGTGGCAAGCCACACATTTTCCAATATACAAATTATAATATTTTTTTTGCTCAGTTGGATGATTAAAAACCTCATAATATGCTTTTTGAAAAACCTTGGCATGTTCAAAAAAAGAAGGCTCTAACACATTTTTATCGGTAGGTTCTACCAAGTAAAAACGCAGAAAAGGAAACTGCAAACTATCTAATTTTTCTCCACGTAATATTTTAGCTTTTATACTGTCGGCATTTGCTGCCATGCTGCGCATCATTAACGCCATAGGTTTTGGCGTGTTTGGATCCATAATGGTTGAATTACTACAGCTTGCAGCACTGTCTTTTTTCATTGCTTCTTGCTTTGGTTCTTGGTTATTAGCGCATGAATTTACAAACAGAAAACTAGCAAATAATAGACTTGATAAGAAAAATATTTTTTTCATAAAATGGATTTTAAATGAGGCAACAAGGATATTTTTTGTTGTTATTGAATGAGAAAATTTCTCAATAATTTAATGTAAAACGACAAGTTTAGCTTTGTCTATTTGATTTTAAAAAGAAAAATTAAACCACATAGGTACATAGAAAACATAGCCCGTAAGCTATATAAACTATATTTCTATGTGGTTTTTGTTTTGCTAATAATTAGCTTTTATTGTTTAAAATTATTTTAAAATAACACCGCTTGCTTCAAAAACCAATTCGCTTTTTGGTTCTTTAATAGCAGCTATTGCTTCTTTGGTTTGGTTGTCATCTTTTGCAAATTCTTTCAAATCGGCAATGCTTGTTACTTCAATTTTTGCTACACCATCTACAATGGCAGTTTTACCCGAACAATCCATAGGCATAAAAAATGCATAATCTTTAAAAGTTACTCTCATGCTTTCGCCATTGGCACCTTTAATATTCATCCAGCAGCCTTTCTTCTGGCAAACTGCTTCTACTTCACCAGTTAATTTAACTGCAAATTCTTTTTTGTCGCCCATAGCAGCTTTCAAATCGCTAAATGCAATTGCACTATCTGCTGTAATTTTAGCACCGTAATATGTTTCTTGTGCTGAGGTATCTTTTGTTTGAGTTGTGTCAGAGGTTGTTCCTTCTGGTTTTGTTGCACTTCCGTTTCCACAAGAAAACAGGGAAAATGCCACTGCTGATAATAGTACTATTTTTTTCATAATTTTCAATAATTTATGGTGCAAATTAACTGTTTTAAAGTTTAATAAAAAGCAAAAATTTTCTTAATTTTTTTCTGTATTTGCTAGTATTTATTAATAAAAAAGCCCTTCAAAAATATTTTTGAAGGGCTTTTTATTGTTGAAAATAAATTATAAACCTGCGCTGATGGCGTTTAGTCTATCGCCTAATTCTTTAGCTACAGCTTCTTGCTTATTCATTTGAGCTACTTGCATACAATAGGTCATAACTTGAACATTTTCTTCTAATTCAGGTTGAACCATTTTATATTTTTTAGTGCTACGGAATGTTTTATAATATTTAGCTTTTGTTTCGCAAACTGAACTAATTTCTTTCAATAATGCATTTCCTTTATCAAATGCTCCAGCTAAGAAATAACCTTCCGCTAAACGCACCGAAAACACATCGTGAGCTATATTAGAAGATGGCAATACTTTTTGGCAATAATCCAATGCTTTTATTGCACTGTCTTTTTTACCTTCTCTTACCAATTGCTCTGCTAAACGATAAAAAATATTACGGAAATTTTTTGTTTGACGTAAAATAGTTTCGTCTAAATAAACACCCGGTTGATCCATATTTCCCCACTTAAATTTAGTCATTAAGTTTGTCCACAAAATATTGCTATTGATACGTCCAGGACTAGGATCGTTAGGATCTTGTTGGTTAAATATAGGAACCAAGCGGTAAGTTAAACCTTCCATTTGGAAATGACTTTGCATGTTTAAATACACATCACTTCCAGTAGTAATAGCCCAATAAATTGGTCTTTTGTTAATGTTGGTAGCAACGATGTCAAGCGTTAATAAATCAGGCTTCATCATGTTATTAGCATTGCTAATTTCAAACTTAATACTATCTACCATGTATGGTGCATCTTCAGGTTGAACAACACCATTTTTTAAACAAGCTGCTTTATCAATTTTTACACTGAAACGTTTGGTTGGATAATAATTTACATAATCACCACCTTGTAATTGAACTTGACTATTTTTATTGTCATCGCCCATGAAAGCCATTAATTTACTCAAATCATAATAATCAGTTTTATTTAAACCCAAATTAGCATTTTCATAAAACACTACGTAATTACGTTTTTCTGCAGCATAAGTTTCAGGAGTCCAACTAAATTCTACTGGTTTTCCATCGTATGCAGGGCGTCTTAAACCATCGGCATACCAATCAGTCCCTAGTAAACTTAAATTGATAATTCTAATATCACTTCTAATATTTTCTACGTTTTGAGCATACCAAAGTGGGTAAGTATCATTATCACCATTGGTAAATAAAATAGCATCTTTAGCACAAGAATTTAAATAATCTTCCGCAAAATGCAATGCTGTTAAGCGGTTAGAACGGTTATGGTCATCCCAATTTTGTTCTGCCATTAATATGGGTGCGCCCAATAAACAAACTATAGTTGTAATTGCGGTAGCAGCCAATGCATTCATTTTCTTCGATAAGAAATCAATGATTGCTAATACGCCTAAACCTATCCAAATTATAAAAGTTTGGTACGAACCTACATAAGCATAATCACGCTCACGTGGCTGATGTGCTGGGAAATTCAAATATAAAATAATGAAAAATCCAGTAAATAAAAACAAGGTAGAAACTACCGTTGCATCTTCTTTGTTCTTTTTAAAATGAAATACCAAACCAAGTATTCCTAAAATCAATGGAATTCCATAATAAGTATTTCTTGCTTTATTATCTTTAATAATGGCTGGAATATCTTTTTGTGGGCCTAAGCGCCATTCGTCTAAAAAGGTTATTCCAGAAATCCAATTTCCTTTGGTAGCATCGCCATATCCTTGTTCATCGTTTTGACGTCCCACAAAATTCCAGAAGAAATAACGCCAATACATGAATCCTAATTGGTACGATAAAAGGAAGTCAATATTTTTACCAAAAGTAGCTTTTTTCTCTCCTGGCATATTTTCCCAACTTCGGTATGATTGAATGTAATCAGCTCTATCGGCCCACATACGTGGTAAAATAGTACAATCCTTTGGATCGTAAACGCGTTCTAATTTTTCGCCAGCTTCAGCATAAGTTTCTTTTCCATTGGCATCAGTTACTCTGCGGTAATTCATACCTTTTGATTTGGTATCAATTGCGCGAGCATAAAAATACTGACCATATAATAATGGATTATCGCCATACTGCTCACGGTTAATGTATGAAAGTAAAGCAAACGGTTGGTCAGGATCGTTCATGTCAATTGGAGGGTTTCCTAACGAACGAATGATAATCATTGCGTAGCTTGAAAAACCAATTACAATGAATGAAAACGATAATACTAAAATATTTTTTACTGCATTTGATATTTTACTATAAAAGAAAACAAAATATAATAAGCCAGTTAATAAAACCCAACCAATAAAACTACCCGTTGAAAAGTTAATATTTAACGAAACTAAAAATAAAGCTGCATAGCAAGCAATGGCAACGTATAATCCAGTTTTTACAGCAGTTTGAGTGTAATGTAAAAGTGCAGCCATTAAAGCTATCATGATTGCAATTAGCATGATTGCTCCAGAATTGGTGCTCATTCCTAATGAATTTACTGCAAAGAAATCTAACTTAGTAGCTAAAGTGGGTAAGCCTGGGATGATTCCAAATTGTACAAATCCAATGGCTAAAACAGCCACAGCACTGGCCTTTAAAAAACCTGGTAATGTGTAAGTATTCTTTTTAAAATAATATACATAAACAATAGCAGGAATAACCAATAAGTTTAACAAATGGACTCCAATTGCTAATCCAATTAAATAGGCAATAAGCACAATCCAACGGTCAGCACCTTTTTCGTTTGCATTGTCTTCCCATTTTAAAATACACCAAAAAGTTAATGTTGTAAAGAAACTTGATGAAGCGTAAACCTCCGCTTCAACAGCTGAAAACCAAAAAGTATCGCTAAAAGTTAAAACTAAAGCTCCAACCAATCCAGCACCCATAATGGCAAAAATTTGTTGAAATGAAAGTTCTCCGCCATTTTTATTCACTATTTTTTTACCTAAATGAGTAATAGTCCAAAAGGTAAACATCACGCACAAAGCACTTGTCATTGCCGAAACCATGTTCACCATGAAAGCCACTTTACTAGCATCGGATGCAAAAAGTGAGAACACACGACCTATCATTAAGAACAAAGGCGCTCCCGGTGGATGGCAAATTTGCAAACGATAAGAAGCTGAAATAAACTCACCACAATCCCAAAAACTAACTGTAGGTTCTAGCGTAAGTGTGTAAGTAATAATGGAAATGATAAATGTAGCCCAACCGAGTACATTGTTGCTTAATTTGTATTTATTCATTGTTGCGATATAGTTTTCTTATTTGATTTTACTAAAAATGCTTAAAAGGCAAACATAATAGAAAATGCATTATAGCGCAATAGCAAAATATAAGAATTGAAAATTGTTTTTATTTTGAGGTAATTCAGCCCTCAAAGTTGCATTGTAAAACTTTTTAAATACTTGCTGCTTCTAAACTATATTTTTCTTCAATTTCTTCAATGATTGCATACAAATCATCTAAATGATTGGTGGTAACTAATTTGGTTCTGTACTCTTTAAAATGGTTTAAGCCTTTAAAATACGAAGTATAATGTCTGCGCATTTCAAGCATTCCAACTCCTTCTCCTTTCCATTCTACACTTTTTTGCAAATGTTTTTTACAAACTTCTACGCGTTGTTGAATGGTGGGTGCACCAAGCATTTCGCCTGTTTTTATATAATGTTTTATTTCATTAAAAATCCACGGATAACCAATAGCAGCGCGGCCTATCATTACGCCATCTACTCCATAACGGTTTTTATATGCTACCGCTTTTTGTGGCGAGTCTATATCGCCATTTCCAAAAATTGGAATGTGAATGCGGGGATTATTTTTTATTTTACCAATTAAAGTCCAATCGGCTTCGCCTTTATACATTTGTGCGCGTGTTCGTCCATGAATACTTAATGCACTGATGCCAACGTCTTGCAATCGTTCGGCTACTTCTTCTACATTTTGTGAATTTTCGTCCCAACCCAAACGGGTTTTAACTGTTACAGGAAGTTTGGTTGATTTTACCACAGCTTCCGTTAATCGAACCATCAATTCTAAGTTTTTTAAAACACCGGCCCCAGCTCCTTTACAAACTACTTTTTTTACCGGACAACCAAAATTGATATCTACCAAATCAGGATTAATGGTATCTACTATTTGAGTAGCCAAAGCCATAGCTTCTTCATCGCCACCAAATATTTGAATACCAACAGGACGTTCGTACTCAAAAATGTCTAATTTTTTTCTACTTTTTATGGCATCTCTAATCAGCCCTTCCGATGAAATGAACTCTGTGTACATTAAATCAGCGCCATTGTCCTTACAAACTGCTCTAAAAGGCGGATCGCTTACATCTTCCATAGGTGCAAGCAAAAGTGGAAAATCGCCTAATTCTATTTTTCCTATTTTTACCAATTATTTATTTTAAAATTATATTGCGCCCACAAAAATAGTAAAATGTTTAAGATACCCACCTTTTCATCGCATCCAATTCTGTTCTTTTTATGGAATTTTCTTATTTTAACAGGAATGGTTATAACCTTTTATGTGATTGGTGGGGTTTTAGGAATAGCCATTACTAAATCTTTTTTTGGCATAGATTTACAAAGTTCATTCAACGAAATTATTTATAACTCAAAAGCTAATCCGCAAGGTGTAATGGCTTTAAAGTTAAACCAAGCATTGATTTCATTGGCCATATTTGTGGTTCCTGCATTTTTATTTTGCAAAGCAATTTACCAAAACCCCATTCATTTTTTACAATTACAAAGTCCCACAAA